>JBAWVO010000001.1:0-58479 GCA_037147235.1 Planctomycetota bacterium
GGATGGGAAGAGGGAGGAGTGAGGCTGGGGAATATCCGAAACCAATTCAACGGACGAAGAACCAAGGCTCGAAACCGGTTCAGCAATTCCGATTTCCGATTCCGGATTTATTTCGGTTTTCGACATTCGGATTTCGGATTTCTCTTCGCTCTCTGCTCCCTGCTCTCTGCTTTTCCCCGGCTTGGGTCCAAGAAATTGAAAATACGTACATTCAATCCGCCCGTTGTACAGTTTCCGCCGCCGCGTGGCCGATTGGCCGATGACCGCTTCAAAATCAGGCAGCGCGGTGAGGATATAGAACGACCACGTTTTCAAACTGCGGAAGATATCGGGCATGGCACGGTGCAGTGCCAGGGCCTCCGCCGATCGGCCCAGCCGCTCGCCGTAGGGCGGGTTGCAAATCACGCAGCCGTACGACCGCTTACTGGAAAGCTCGGTGAAGGTTTTCTGCTGAAAGTGGATGTCGTCGGCCACGCCGGCCTTTTCGGCATGAAAGCGAGCTAAACTCAGAACACCTTCATCAACGTCGGTACCGATGATACGCGACGGAAGATCGGGCTTGGCCGCATCACGGGCCTGTTGCCGAGCGGCTTCCCACAACGACGACGGCAGGCGTGGCCAAGCCTCGGACGCATAGGTTCGGCCAAGCCCGGGTGCCATGTTGCGGCCGATCATCGCGGCCTCGATCGGGATCGTACCGGAGCCGCAGAAGGGATCAATCAACGGCCGCTCGGGCCGCCAGACGCTCAAAAGGATCAACGCCGCAGCCAAGGTTTCCTTGAGCGGTGCTTTGCTTATCAGCGGCCGGTAGCCCCGTTTGTGCAGTCCCGGGCCGCTGGTGTCGAGGGTCAGCATGGCCTGGTCGTTGAGCAGGGCCACTTCGATGGAATATTTTGGGCCTGTCTCCACGAACCACTCGACCTGATAGGCTGCCTTGAGTCGCTCGACGATCGCCTTCTTCACGATTTTCTGACAGGCTGGCACGCTGGAAAGCTGTGATTTGACCGACCGGCCCGACACGGGGAACTCGGCTTCGACGGCAAGCCAGTCTTCCCAAGGTAGTGCGCGGGTGCGATCGAAAAGCTGGCCGAAATCGCGGGCTTCAAAAGTGTCTAATCGCAACAGAATCCGGTCGGCAGTCCGCAGCCAGAGGTTTGTGCGGCAGATATCGGCCACATCGCCGGCAAAAAGCACCCGCCCAGGCTGGATGATTTTTGGTTCGTAGCCGAGCCACTGGAGTTCCCGCGCGACGACGGATTCCAGTCCGAATGTGCTGGTAGCGATCAGATCAAGTTTTGCGAGCGACGAGATTGGGGTCGTGGTCATTCGTTCTATTGTAACCTCGTGCAAGAAAACGAAAACGGTTCCTCCGAGTCGGTTCCGTTCAGGATGGGCGAAACCGACCCGGAAGAACCAAACCAAACCGGGTATTTCAATCAATCTCAGCGGCGATCAATTCGCCGGGCCGGGCATTGCTCCCATCGGACCAATCGTCGGAGCACACGAGGAACAGCCGCTTGAAGGCACACCACCGGTGGCGCAACCGGAATCGCAAGGCGGAGGACAGGTTGGACAGGGCTGGGGCTGCGCCCGCGCGCCGCGGAACAACCGCGGGAAACACGACGCACAGCCGACCGCCGACACCAACAGAACCAACATCGCCATCACTGTGAACAGCCTACGCATGATTTGCTCCCTTGAATACTGCCAGCGGTTAGAAACGATACGAACCTTTCCTGAAGGCTACGGTTGGCATCACTTCAACCCACGCAAACGATATAACGACTCGCCGCCTCTACGGCATATCTTCAGCATAACTCTACACCAAGATTGATGGTGTGCAACTTGGACGCAGTTGTTTTTTGGAAACATGGGGTATTGCATTTTTCCACCACGTGCCTAAATATAAGTTACACTTAGGTAAAGATTTCTTTCCAGGAAAAGAATGCCACTCGCATCAAAAGTGCCGCCATGCCCCACCTTTCGTCTGCTATAGTTAAAACCCTCGTCTGGTCTTCTCTCCTTGCCAATGTTTCGGTTTTCGCGATTGCGGCGGAAATATCGCCCGCGACTGCTCCCGTCACCCAGGTCTGGCTGCTCAACACCCGCAGTACTCCCGGCTGTGGCGATTTGGAGGCAGGTCTGTCAAAGATCACCTACTCGCGACTCGACGAATCGTGCGGCGGCGGCCATTGGCAACCGTCCGATGCGGCCGTGTTTCAAGCTTCCGCCCTCCCCAACGTGCCGACGATCGTTCTTATCCACGGCAACGGGTCCGACGAGGACTGGGCCGTGCGGCATGGCAACGAGTTGTATGGTTTGATGAAGCAACGTGCCAGCGGCTGCCCTTTCCGCCTGATTGTCTGGTCGTGGCTCGCGGATCGCGAACTAAGGCGAATTCGCCTCGACGTGCAGATTAAGGTCCGTCGGAGCGACGTGGAGGCATATTATCTGGCCCGGGTACTCCCTAACCTGCCCAAAGGCACGCCGCTGAGCCTGGTTGGCTATAGCTTGGGATGCCGAACGGCCAGCGGGGCCTTGCATTTGTTGGCCGGAGGATCCGTGGCCGGCCGCAAACTCTCATCTGAAGTCTTGTCCGCTTGGAATCAGGGTGGACTTCGGCCCATTCGCGTGATGATGGTCGCCGCTGCCATGGACGCCAACTGGCTGGAACCGTGTGGTCCCCGTGGCTTGGCTCCCTTGGCCGTTGAGCGTATTTTGGTCGTGAAGAACGGCTCTGATCGTGTCATGAAGTTGTATACGCGCCTATATGGCCGCCATGGCCCGGAGGCCCTGGGTCATGTCGGACCGACGGGTACGGCAGGGGGTAAGCTCGAAGTAGTCGATGTCTCCTGCGAGGTCGGCCGAAAGCACGATTTCGACCGCTATCAAGAGTCGTTGCCTGTCTATCAGCGTCTGGCCTGGTATACCTTTCTCCGCGACCCGCCCGCCACGGCCGAAAAATTGAGTTTGGCTGCCAAATAGTCGTCCGGTTCGCTAGCGATTATAATAGAGGGGGGGTAGTCCCACCAAAACGCTGCTGCCGGGACTCGCTTAGTCTCGGTCCACCCTACTTCGCTTAGTCTCGGTCCACCCTACTGAAAGTAAACCATGCTAACTCCCTTTCTTGTCATCAGTTGCCTGCTCGTCGGCGAACCGCCAAGCGATTCGGGCTTGAAAACCGAGGTTCTCAAGCTCGTGCGGAATCTCGATGCAGATACGCAGGACGAACGTAAGGCGGCAGAAAAACGCTTGCTCGAACTCGGGCCAACGGTACTCGACTATCTTCCGACGCCTGAGTCTCAGCCGAACGATAACCTTGCCAATGGCATCCGGCGGATCCGTCAGCAACTGCAAAAGACCGAGGCCACCGCGAGCGTCGAATCATCAACCGTAACGCTGCATGGACGGTTGAAAGTCTCCAAAGTGCTCGCCGAGATCCAAAAACAGACGGGCAACAGGATCGCCGACCTGTCGCGGCCTACTGAAGCCTTGATCCCCGATCCAGAAATCGCGGTCAATTTCGACAAGACGCCGTTCTGGACCGCGCTGGACTTGGTACTGGATCAGGCCCAGTTGTCGATCTATCCCTACGGCCAGCCAGGCGCGTTACAAATCGTGCCTTGCGGGCTGCACAATCTTCCGCGAACCGGTCGGGCCGCGATCCAAGGGCCAATGCGGATCGAGCCGGTTTCGGTGCTAGCCCATCGCGAATTGCGAAGTTCGTCGCCCCCGGCGTTGCAGCTCTTCCTCGAAGTGGCCTGGGAGCCGCGGCTGCAACCGATTGCCATCAAACAGCGAATGGCCGACCTCAAAATCCTGGATTCCAGCGGGGGCAGCGTGGTCGCCGATAATCCCGAGGCGGAAAAAGAGGCGTTCCCCCGGCTAGGCAGCTCAGCCGTGGAAATGGACATTGGCCTGGCCATGCCCGCGCAGCCACTGAAAGAAATTACCTCGCTGAAAGGCTCTTTCCGGGTGATGATGCTGGGCAAGGTTGAAACTTTCCGATTCGCTAATCTGCTCAATGGCAAGCAGGAAAAACGGATCGCCGCGGCCACGGTCACGCTCGAGGAAGTCCGCAAAAACGGCAGTACCTGGGAGGTCTTCGTCCGGCTCCGTTTCGACGATGCCAACGACGCCCTGGAATCGCACCGCAATTGGGTCTTGCAGAACGAAGCCTATCTCGAAGACGCCAACGGCAAGCCGATCCAGCCCGACTCGATGGAAACCACCCGGCGGACCAAAAACGAGATCGGCGTCGGCTATGTCTTCGCCATGCCCGATTTGCCGAAAAATCTTGCCTTCGTTTACAAAACCCCGGGAATGGTGTTGGCCAAGGATTTTCCCTATGAGGTGCGGGGGGTGAAGCTTCCGTAGGGGAAAATACGAAATACGAATGTCTTCCCGGTATCAAGCCCCCTTTGCGTCGCCACAACCCATTGGAGGGCAACTCCCCAAAAAATATCTTCCGAGGTGGATTTTCGGATCGACGATCACTCCGCTACGCCGCTTGGCATCGAGCCAGGGATCGAGTTCGGCCAGCGGAATGGCATGGACCTCGATGTTCTCCTGGGCATCGCCGCCACCGGGGCCGGTCTGCTTCACGCCGCGCACAACGAAGAGCGAGTAAACTTCCGTGGTCAGCCCGGGTGACGCGGGACCACTCACGGCAAAATGCCAGTCGCTCCCCTCGTAGCCGGTCTCCTCGAACAGTTCGCGGCGTGCAGCGTCGATCAACGCCTCGCCGGCCGTACCGGGGTCGTCGCCAACCAACCCGGCGGGCAGGTCCAGTACGCGGCACTGCATGGGAATACGGTATTGCTCGACGAGGACGAGACGCTCATCCGCAGTCACCGCGGCAATCACGGCGGCACCGGTGGCGTTCACGCGTTCGACCCATTCCCAGCCGGATTGGGCCACAAGACGCAGGTGTTTTCCTTCCGCCAGCAGGCGGCGTTCATTGATTAGGCTCATGGTGTATTAGCTTAGGGTAAGTTGCCAAAATCGGCAAGCCGGAGTAGAGAAATTGTCTCTTCCGGGAGCAGATGATATAATGGGCAGTAATCGAAACAACCTTGCGCGATTCTGGGCGGTGCCCGACAGCGCACAAGCCTTTGGCTTCCGGCGAACGGCACACGGGGTGTGCTGCTACTTTGACTATGGACGACGAAAAGTTGGATGTGATCGCGGTCGGGGCCCATCCCGACGACGTGGAAATCGCCTGCGGCGGCACGCTGGCCAAACTGGCCCGGCAGGGCTACCGCGTGGGAATTGTCGATCTTACCGACGGCGAGCCTACGCCGGCGTCGCCGGGCCCCGAAGTCCGCTTGGCCGAAGCTCGAGCGGCGGCCGAGGTGCTGGGCGTGAAGGTCCGCGTGACGCTCGATCTACCCAACCGCCGGCTGTTCGACACGTTTGAGGCCCGCGTGGCCCTGGCCAAGCAGTTCCGCAAATATCGGCCACGCCTCGTAATCGGTCTTGGGGCGCGGACGCCGCTGGCCTCACCCGACCATTGGCAAGCCAGGCAAATCACCGAAGCCGGCGTGTTTTACTCGAAACTGACCAAGTGGGATGAGTACTTCGACAACTACCCGGTCCATGTCGTTCCTGCCTTCCTTTACTGTTATCTCTCCTTTCGATCACTGCAACCGACGACCGAGCCGGGTACCATCGTCTTTGATATCAGCGACGTACTGGACAAGAAGATGGCCGCGATCGCATGTTACAAGACGCAGTTCCCGCCGGGCAAGGCCGAGCACATCAAGCGTTTTCGTGCCTACGCCGAGCAGCAAGGGATGGCCGCCGGCTTTGAAGCAGGCGAGGTGCTGGCCAGTCCGGCCGCCATCGGCATCCGCGACCTGATGGGATTCTTGTTCGCAGTTGAATAGCCGCGATAATCGTGCGTCAGGCTTTCTGCCCCCCCCCGAAAGTGGTATCCTGTTAAGAAACCGTGCCTAAGTCTGGCACGCTGGTGCTGCTGGCGCGTTGCTGGCGGCTTTCGCCGCTTGGTGGCGGAGAACAAATCGAGACAAGCGGCAGCGGAAAAAGCCTAACGGTTGCGTGTTCACCGAATAAGACTTTGCAGTTCTCCTACTTGGACGGCTTGCCAGCCGATTGTTTTGTGGTAGACTTGGAGATAATTACTTCGTGCAGCTATTTTGCTAAAATGGGTAGACATGGGTCATCGCCATTTTAAGGGAGCAGACTGCGTGGTGATAAGTCGTTACAAATAAACGACTTGGGGGTGTAGCTCAATTGGTTAGAGTACCGGACTGTCGATCCGGTGGTTGCGGGTTCGAGTCCCGTCGCCCTCGCTGATGTAAAGAGCCGTAGGTCAATGACTTACGGCTCTTGCTTTTTCTTGGTGAAGCATGAAACAGAGAGGTCTTGGGGATATTCTGGGGACAACACTGGGGACAATCGAGGGGTCGCATTGCAGTCGCATTGTGGGGTAGTTCGCGGTATGGCACCTGTTCACAGACGCATCCATGAAGACCATTGTTCCGGTACTCAACAACAAAACACGACGCCTACACCCTTCTTGTTCCGTGATACGATAGCCGCCCGACCACAGAATGCCGCTGATCGATCGCCTTCAGAAACGATTTTTCGGTGTGACCCGACAAAGCACCCGTTTCCCAGCGAGCCTTTCAGAATCGACGCCACTGCACCCCAGTGCCTTCGCCCCAAAGGCAGCCACCCCTCCGTAGAGATGTAGCCACGGACCGATTTTCGATCCCTTCGGCCACGGCATCCACCCACCCCCGTATGCGAGTCAGGTTATCCCGCCCATCGCAGCAACCCAGAGGCTTTTTCACTTGCAGGAAATTGGAAGCCCACCGTAGGCTCTGCCGACAAGGCATTTTGATAGGCCATTTCCGCCCGCAGTGCCATACTCTTCGGCACTACGCTGTCGCGTTCCACGACAAAGTATTTCGTCAGCCCCCTGTACAGTGTTCCTGGCAGGGCGGGCCCGAGTTCCTCCGATTCGCAGTCCTCGGGCAAGGCCAGGCCGACGATCAATCGCTTGCTGCTTTTCACCCAGAGCGAGAATCATACCATGAATCGTGGCGGCAATAAAGACCCAATTTGGGTAGGCAGTGCTAGCAGTGCTTGCAAAAGACAGAATCGGACTTCACGGCCAAGGGACTTTTGGGTATGGTCATCCGTGCTTGCGACAAGGAGAGTGTCAGTCTCAACCGCGAGCAGTATACCGGTCGAGCGACAGCCCCCACGATCATGGGCATGCCGTTTACGAATCGCCCTGACCTGTAAGCTAGTCAAGGAAGAGATCCTTATTTGTGTTCCGCGCGTGGTCTGCAAGAGTCCTCGTCGGTATAATAAATAAGTCGTATGACGAAATTGTTTTTTATCAGTTATCAGTTCCTATCAGTATCAGTTGACATGACGACTGCTACCAGCACGATTCAAGAACTGGCCAATCGCGAATACAAGGACGGCTTCTATACCGACATTGAGGCCGACATGCTGCCGCGCGGCCTGAACGAAGAAATCGTTCGCGCCATCTCCGCCAAAAAAGACGAGCCGGACTTCCTGCTCGAATGGCGTTTGAAGGCCTATCGGCACTGGCTGACCATGACCGAGCCGAAATGGCCCAACGTGCATTATCCGCCGATCAACTTCCAGGAGATCATTTACTACTCGGCGCCCAAGCCGAAGAAGAAGCTCGGCAGCATGGAGGAGGTCGATCCCGAGCTGCGGGCGACCTTCGAGAAACTGGGTATCTCGCTGGCCGAACAGCAGCGATTGAGCGGTGTCGCCGTGGACGCGGTCTTCGACAGCGTCTCGGTGGCCACTACCTTCAAGGAGAAGCTGGGCGAGCTGGGCATTATCTTCTGCTCTTTCTCCGAGGCGGTGCAAAAACATCCCGAGCTGATCAAGAAGCACCTGGGTTCGGTCGTGCCCGCCAAAGATAACTTCTACGCAGCCCTGAACGCAGCGGTCTTCAGCGACGGGTCCTTCTGCTACATCCCCAAGGGGGTGCGCTGCCCCATGGAGCTGTCCACCTACTTCCGCATCAATTCCGCGGAGACCGGCCAGTTCGAGCGGACGCTGATCGTCGCCGAGGAAGGCGCCTATGTCAGCTACCTCGAAGGTTGCACGGCCCCCATGCGCGACACCAATCAATTGCACGCCGCCGTCGTCGAGTTGGTCGCCGTCGGTGAAAACTCGCAGATCAAGTACTCGACGGTGCAGAACTGGTATCCTGGCGACAAGGAGGGCAAGGGCGGCATCTACAATTTCGTCACCAAACGCGGTGCTTGCCGGGGCTGGAACTCGAAGATCTCCTGGACCCAGGTCGAGACCGGTTCGGCCATCACCTGGAAGTATCCGAGCGTCATCCTCCAGGGCGACGATTCAGTCGGTGAGTTTTACTCAGTGGCTCTGACCAACCACTTCCAGCAAGCCGACACCGGCACCAAAATGATCCACATCGGCAAGAACACAAGCAGCACGATCGTGTCGAAGGGCATCTCGGCCGGCCACGGCCAGAACAGCTACCGCGGCCAGGTGAAGGTCATGAAGGGTGCGGAAAACGCCCGCAACTACTCGCAGTGCGACTCGCTCTTGCTCGGCGACCGCTGCGGCGCGCACACCTTCCCCTACCTGGAAGTGCGCAACACCAGCGCCCAGGTCGAGCACGAAGCCTCGACCTCGAAGATCGGCGAGGACCAGATATTCTACTGCAAGCAGCGCGGCATCTCGGCCGAAGACGCCGTCAACATGATCGTCAACGGCTTCTGCCGGGAAGTCTTCCGCGAGCTGCCCATGGAGTTCGCCGTCGAGGCCCAGAAGTTGCTGGGCGTGAGCCTGGAGGGAAGCGTGGGATGAATTTGAAGCATGATTGCCGGAGGCACGGGCGCGTACGGGTTTCAATGTCTGACAAGGAGCACGGGTAGAAAGAACGTCATGCTGACTATTTTCAACTTGCACGCGCGAGTGGCCGACAAGGAGATATTGCGCGGCGTCAACCTGAAGGTGAAGGCCGGCGAGGTCCATGCCATCATGGGCAAGAACGGCTCGGGCAAGAGCACGTTGGCCGGCGTTCTGGCCGGTCGCGACGCCTTTGAAGTCACGGAAGGCGATGTGCTCTTCGAGGACAAGAATCTGCTCGACATGGACCCTGAGGAACGCGCCCGCGAAGGCCTGTTCATGGCCTTCCAGTACCCGGTCGAGATCCCCGGCGTCAGCAATTCCTATTTCCTCAAGGCCGCCCTCAACGCCACCCGCAAGCATCGCGGCCTGCCGGAACTCGACGCCATGGAGTTCCTCACCCTCGTCAAGGAAAAGCTCAAGCTGATCCACATTGATGAGGACTTGCTCAAGCGCCCGGTCAATGAAGGTTTTTCCGGCGGAGAAAAGAAGCGCAACGAGATCTTCCAGATGGCGGTACTCGAACCGAAGCTCGCCATCCTCGACGAGACCGACTCCGGCCTCGACATCGACACCATCAAGACCGTCGCCGACGGCGTCAACGCCATGCGCAGCAAGGATCGGGCCATGGTGGTCATCACCCATTACCAGCGGCTATTGAACTTCATCGTGCCCGACAAGGTCCACGTGCTGCTCGACGGCCGCATCGTCAAATCGGGCGGCAAGGAACTGGCCCTCGAGCTTGAAAACAAGGGCTACGAGTGGCTCGAAACGGAAGCCCAGGCGACGACGTGACATTTTCCACGGACGAGGATCGAACGGAACTTTGAGGATGAGTAGAGATATGGTCGCTATGCTGGAACAAGAAAACAACGCCTATCCGGGCGAGTTCTCGCGGATCGAGAAGGAATTGGCCAAGGTCGGCTCGCCGGCGCTGCTTCGCCAGCGCAAGGCCGCCATCGCCCGCTTTGGCGAAGTCGGCTTCCCGACCACGCACGACGAGGAATGGCGTTTCACCGACGTCGCTCCGATCGCCAAGGCGCCTTTGGCACTGCCGGAGATCGAAGACGGCGTGCCGCCGCCGGAAGCGCGCTCGAGCCTCGCGGGCGATGGCTATCGCCTGTCGTTCGTGAACGGTTATCGCCCCGTGTTCGAACAGCAGGGGGCGAAGCTGCCCACGGGCGTTATCGTCGCCAGCCTTGCCGAGGCCCTAGTCAAGCACAAGGACCTAGTCGAGCCTCATCTCGCTCATCACGCCCGCGTTGATGGCTCGGCCTTCACCGCCCTCAACACTGCCTTCTTCCGCGACGGCGCTTTCGTTCACATTCCCAAGGGCGTCGTCGTCAGCGCGCCGATCCATCTGCAATTCCTGGCCACGACACGGCCGTTCGCCTGGCAGCGCCGCACGCTCATCGTGGCGGGCGAAAATTCTCAAGCCACCATCGTTGAAGGCTACGACGGCGCGGACGGCAATGCCTACTTCACCAATGCCGTCACGGAAGTCGTTGCTCTGCCGGGTGCGGTGCTCGACCACTACAAGGTCCAGCGCGAGGGCAAGTCCGCTTTTCACGTTGGCACTATGCAGGTGACCATGCAGCGCGGCAGCACGTTCACGTCGCATGGCATCGCCTTGGGCGGCGGCCTCGTCCGCAACGACGCCAATGCCGTGCTGGATGCCGAGGGCTGCACCTGCACGCTCAACGGTCTTTATCTGGCCTCGGGCCAGCAGTTGATCGACAACCACACTCGCATCGACCATGCCAAGCCGAACTGTGTCAGCCACGAACTGTACAAGGGCATCCTCGACGGCAAGGCCCGCGGCGTGTTCAACGGCAAGATTTACGTCCACCCCAACGCCCAGAAAACCGACGCCAAGCAAACCAACAAGACCCTGCTGCTGTCCGACGACGCGGTCATTAACACCAAGCCGCAGCTCGAGATCTATGCCGACGACGTCAAGTGCATGCACGGGGCCACGATCGGCCCGCTCGACGCCGACTCGATCTTCTACTTGCGTTCGCGCGGCATCGGCCTCGCGGAAGCTCGCTGCCTGTTGACCTTCGCCTTCGCCAACGACATCATTCGCCGCATTCAGGTGGCGCCGATTCGGGCCCAGCTCGAAGACGTACTGCTCGCGGCTCAGCATCTGCCCAGGGGCGAGGAGGCACCATGAGCATACCGACGTCCGCCAGCACCACGTTGCGAACCGCCCGGCTGGCGCCACCGGCGCTCGACCCGCACCGCCTCCGCGAGGATTTCCCGATCTTGCGCGAGAAGGTGCATGGCAAACCCCTGGTCTACCTGGACAATGCCGCCACCACGCAAAAGCCGCAAGCCGTTCTCGACGCCGTCGGCCGCTTCTTCACGCACGACAACTCGAATGTTCACCGCGGCGTACATACGCTGAGTGAGCGGGCCACGCGCAGCTTTGAAGAAGCCCGCGGCAAGGTGCAGCGTTTTCTGAACGCCGCCCAGGCGAGCGAAATCATCTTCACGCGCGGCACCACCGAGTCGATCAATCTTGTGGCCCAATCCTACGGCCGCGAGCGTTTCACCGCGGGGGATGAGATCGTCCTCTCCCATATGGAGCATCACTCCAACATCGTCCCGTGGCAGATGGTGTGCCAGCAAACCGGCGCGGTCCTGCGCGTGATCCCGATCAACGACCGCGGCGAGCTGTTGCTCGACGAGTTCGAGAGACTGTTGACCCCCCGGACGAAGTTGGTGTCGATCGTGCATCTATCCAACTCGCTGGGCACGATCAACCCGGTGCGGGCTCTCATCGAGAGGGCCCACCAGGCCCAGGTGCCGGTGCTCCTGGACGGCGCCCAGGCCGTGCCGCACCTGCACGTCGACGTGCAATCGCTCGATTGCGACTTCTACGCCTTCTCGGGCCACAAGCTCTACGGACCGACCGGCATCGGCGTGCTCTACGGCAAGCAGGCGCACCTCGAAGCCATGCCCCCGTACCAGGGCGGCGGTGACATGATTCGCTCGGTCAGTTTCGCCAAGACCGACTACAACGTCGTGCCGTACAAATTCGAGGCGGGGACGCCGCACATCGTCGGCGCCATCGGTCTGGGCGCTGCTATCGACTACGTGAGCCGTATCAGCATCGACGCCATCGCCGTGCATGAGAACGCCCTGCTGGCGTACGCAACCGATTCCCTGGCGGACCTGCCCGGACTGCGCCTGATCGGCACGGCCGCCGCCAAGGGCGGCGTGCTGTCGTTTGTGCTCGACGGCGTGCATCCGCACGACATCGGCACCATCCTTGATCAGGACGGCATCGCCATTCGCACGGGCCATCACTGCACGCAGCCGCTCATGGAACGATTCGGAGTGCCGGCCACGGCGCGGGCGTCGCTGGCACTTTACAATACCCGTGAGGAGATCGATGCCCTGGTCAAGGGCATCCACAAAGTGCAAGAGGTGTTCGGCTGATGTCCGACCTACGCGAGCTATACCAGGAAGTCATCCTGGACCACCACAAGAAACCTCGCAACTTCCGCAAGCAAGCGGGCGTTGCCCAGGTCGAGGGCTACAACCCGTTCTGCGGCGACCGCCTGACCGTCTACCTGAAAATGGACGGCGAGGTGATCAAGGACGTCAGCTTCGAGGGTTCGGGCTGTGCCATCTCCACGGCGTCGGCGTCGATGATGACCGAGAGCCTCAAGGGCAAGACCCGCGAGGAAGCGGAAGTGATCTTCAAAGCCTTTCACGATCTGCTCACCAACCCGGCGCCCGCGGCAAACAATGCCGCGCACCTTGGCAAGCTGGCCGTATTCTCCGGCGTCCGCGAGTTCCCGGTCCGCGTCAAGTGCGCCACGCTGGCCTGGCACGCTTTCCACGCTGCCCTGGACAACAAGAACAAGATCGTTTCGACCGAATAGGGGCACCGCGATGGAAGTCCATGCCGATTCAACCGCTGCGAACCAAGAGACGCCAGCCGACCTGGAATCGCGCGTCTCCGAGGCGGCAAACCTGCAAGACCTGCTTGAGAAGGTGGTCGACGCCCTGCGCACGTGCTACGATCCCGAGATACCCGCCAATATCTACGAGCTGGGTCTGATCTACAATGTGGATGTATCGCCCGAGGGCGCAGTCGCCATCCGCATGACCCTCACTTCTCCCGCCTGCCCCGCCGCCGGCTCGCTACCGTCGGAAGTCCAGGCAAAGGTGAAGGCGGTTCCGGGCGTCACCGATGCCAAAGTGGAAGTCGTCTGGGAGCCGACATGGACGCCGGACCTCATGTCCGACGTGGCCCGCGTGCTGTTGGACTATTATTGAATCCGTGCAGAAGGACGACCTCTCTCAGCGCGTCATCAAATCGGAACGCACTTTGTCGAGTAGATATTTTTCTGTCCCTCATTATTCTGTCGAATGAATTGATTAGGATTCACCGCGAGAGAGTACAAAGAGCGCAAGAGAAAGATTTTGTTCTTTCGCGGTGAATTATTTTGAGGACGGGTGGGATTGACCGCAGAGGACGCAGAGGTGCGGGGAGAGGAGAGGGAACCACGAAAGCGACGAAAAACACGAAAAGGGAAGACAAAATTATTGAATTCCAGACACATGACTAAACGGATGAGACGATGAGCCTTGACTGGGCAGCCAAGTGCCGGATAATGGCAATCGAACTTGAACGCAACGACTCCCATTCGGGCGAGGCCGATTAGAGACTTGGCGAAGATTCAGGAATCCGCCCAGGATGGCTGTAGGATCCCCGTAAGATTCCCTTTAACTGAGAGAGGCTCTTCAGTGTCTGGAAAACTATCCCTGTGGCGATTCGTCTGGCTCGCAATCGTCGTACTCATATTTCCATGGGGGTTGACGGCCAGCGCGCCAGGCGCCGAGAGGTTTCCCCGTCCGCCAGAAGTGAAAGCCAGCGAGCCGAGACCACTCGCGACGAAGGTTTCGGATGAGCTGGCCTTCGATTGGACCTTCGGTCACGACAACCACGTGATCAAATCGGAAGAGGAAGTGACGGCAGGCGATTCGTTCGTGATCGCATGTCAGCTTCTGACGTTTAGAGACAGACGATTTCGGCTCGACATCCCCAAGGGCGCCAAGCCCCCGTACCTGGTGCTCCAGTATGAGGAACAGCCTGCGGTGGCGCGACCTTTGGGTCGCTGCCGGGGGTTGCATAACATTGAATACTGTTCCTGCGCGTTCGCGGTGAACTCCTTCCTCTTCTTCGAGGTCGATCTTTGCAAATACTTCGGAAAACTCAATGCGGGGACTTATCATTTCTGGTTCGTCTGGTCGGCGGGCGATTTTCTCGTCGACGGGCCGCCCGAGGTGCAAGTCGAGGACGATCTGGTTTCCCCGTCCATCAAGATCACGGTCGTCGCCGCAAAGACGGGGATTAAGGAAGCAGTTGCGAAGCTCAATCGCAAGGGCGAGGTGTCGCTCGTCCGCGACGGGAAGCCGGCGTTGGTACCGCTTCAGAACGTGCCTACGGGGTCGCTGACGAACCACGGCAAGCAGTCGATTTCGATTAGAGTCCGGCCCGACCGCGACAAAGACGGACGTACCACGTTCTCCTTTCCTCTGAAAGAGGTGTGTTCGTCGCGGAAATGGTCTTCCGACGGGGAGTGGATCGACTCAGATGGCGATATGTGGCCCAAATTCGATAACAACCGCCTAAATCCCCTTCCGAGCGACGAGTGGAGCCAGTGCTGGGAGGAGGACTATTATGTCAAGCCCGGCGCATCGGTTCATGTGATGTTGCCCGATTGGTGGCTCTTGAACGGGGTCTATTGCTACGAGGTCCTGTACAGCACAAAGGATGGCTCGGGAACCGCGACGTCCGAGGCGTTCGTGGTCGATCGGACCGCTGCGGCGGAGAAGATAAACGGCGGCCTGACGGCGGGATCCGAGCCCCGGGCGATGCGCCGAGCCGGCTCGGCTCCGCCGCGGCCGATCGCTGACCTCGGGCCAGCGACACCCCCGTGGGTGCCGCCGCACCCCGAGCGCTTCAAGGATTTTGCTCCGCCTGCAATTGATGCTCCCGAGTACTACGAACTGCCGCTCAACCCTTGGTTCTTGTCTTCGATGGAGATCGCGAATGATGGGACGACCGAGGATTCGTTCCCGTTCAAGTTCTACTTCCACAGCAAGGCTCGCTGGACGTTTCGCTTCGACATTCCCGAGGGCGCCGAGCCGCCGCGCGCGGAGCTTCAACGAGAGAACGAACCGCCCGTCGTGCATCCCCTCAAGTGGTCCGAAGTCCAGAATGTCTTGTGGGTCTACGAGCCCGAGCCGGGGGGATTCGCGTTCGGTATGCGGGGGCAGGTCGCGGCACACTTCGGCAAGCTCACGCCGGGGATCTATCGCTTCCGGATCGTTTTTCCGCAGGACTCCCACGTGGTCGAGGGAATTCCGGGGTACAATGGAGGCGACTTGAAGACGCCTTTGGTGAAAATCAACGTCCGCGCAACATCCCTTGACGAAGCGAAGGGGAAGCTCACGAAGGACAAGGGAGTGGAACTCGTCCGCGATGGGAAGCCGGTCCTCGATCCGGCCGGCCCACTCCCGACCGGGATCTTGACAAACCGTTTGCAGGAGCCGATCTACATCGTGGCGGATTACGTCGAGGAAACCACGACGGGATCAGTGATATGGTCCCGGCCCCAAGAGATCCGTTGGCACCCTGAACCGGGTTGGCGAATCAAGCTTGCCGATCTCGTGGCCTCGCCTTGCTACCAGGTCGCGCCCGGCAAGTCCGTGAAAGTCGTCATGCCGGATTGGCGATTGGACTCAGACGGGATCTACGTGTACGCGATCCCTTGCTTCCTGGGCGAGGCCAAGGCCGCCGAGCGCGGCCTGTACACGCTCGTCAACGTGAAAACCGCAAAGGTCGTAACTGCGATCACCGACCCCTTCACAGTGGCCTCGGTTTGGCGATTTCGCTGCTCGCGGAACGCCGATCCGCCAAGTTTCCTGCCGCTGGGGAAGAGTAGCGAGAAAGCATCGGAACAATCCACCGATTGACGCTCGTTTCATCGACGCGAGCGGAATTTCAGACACATGACTCAACTATTGGCAAGTTATACCCAGGCAGTTGGCCTGGGCTGGCATGGGGCGCACCGTTGGTGCTGGGAATGTGACGATACCGTGTTCGTTGGGTCAGGTTTATCGCACGATGCAGCGGAAGCGGAAGACGCCGCCCTTGCCGGGCGACAGCGGCTCGCTGAGTACGCAACGCACGATCAGCGACTCGCCCTCGTTGGGCTGCGTGGAGAACTGGGCCTTCAGGCTGCACTGAGCACTGTCGGGCACATACTCCAGCCGCGTCGTCAGGCTGTCGACAATCTGCACACTGCCGATAGGCTGATTGCCCACGTTGTCGAAGCGGATCGTGAACGAGACCTCGTCGCCCGGCTCGGCGACCGGCGTGGATGCGACCTTGACGACCCGCAGCTTCGGATTGGGCGCCGAGCCAATCCCGAAGGTCTCTTGCGGTTTCTGACTGACCACCGTGGCACCGGCAGTCTGATGATCCAGATAAATCTGCACGGCCTGCTTGTGGCTCCAAGCAACGGCCGCCTGCGTACCCTTGGCCAGGATCGGTTCCTCGTGGCCGACATAAACACCGGTGCGGATAACTGCCAGGTTCTCGTAGACGCGATAGAAGTTGTCGAATGCCTTGGGCCGCAGCTCGGCCAAGAGCGTGGCGTGTGATTTGCGACTGCGGAGCTGTAGGGCCGGGTTGGTGCCGATGTCGCGGACAGCCTGTAGGTTCTGCCTGTTCAGCCCCACCGGTTCGCTCGTGCGGGGGCCGAGGGGCTTGACCGGCTCGACCACGCCCGTAGCGCGATTCCGCTGCTGGTTGATCTCCACGTCAACGATCTGCCGCACGGCGTGGAATCGCGGGCTGTAGAGGCTTACCTTGTTGCTTGGTTCGACCACGGTGCGGCCGTCAAGCGTGCTATAACGGGCGACGGTGTCTTCCATTTCAAGGCCCAACAGCTCGCCCTTGGGGCCAACGCGGATCGGCGGACCGGCATTGCCGCCATCGTGAAGGTATTCGTCAGCCGGCCAGGGCGGAATGATTCCCGGCGGCGTCCAGGGACCGGCGGCCGTGTAGGCCAGGGGAACGCCGAGTTCCATACCCGGAGGACCGATGGGACATGGTGCCCCCGGCGGCAAGGCGGCATATCCACCTTGCGCGGTTTTGGGGACGGACTTGGAAGTCCATCCTACGGGTGTGGTTTTGTCGACGGACTCGGAGGTCCATCCTACGGGTGTGGCCGTACTTTGCGGCAAGGCTTGGTTGGGTGAATGCGAAGCCGGGCTGCGGCATGAGCAGAGAATCAGCGTGCCCAGCACAATGATCGCAAGCCGCCAGGCGCGAATCGATCCTTGGTTGCTTAGGATCGGCGAATCAATAACTGCCGTATTTTGCGCACTCGCTGAGCGGGGGGAGGACGGCACACGGAGTGTGCCTGCTACTTTTCTTGCGACACTTATTGATTCGCCGTTGCTTGTCGTTTGATTCATGGCTGCGGCTTCTTTTCCGCGGGTGGGGCCGGTCGGGCCTGTGCGGTCTCACGGATCGGTTTGGCTTGTGCTGCCGTGCGCGGTGGATAGGCCACCCAGGGCGGCGAGCCAAAGTAGAAGTTAGTATCCTGTCCCTGGTCCGGTACACGGCCGCCCATGCGAACAATCGCCACGGGCCGGCCCAGTTCGTCGGCCACCGCCAAGGGGTCGCGGCCCGTTGCGACTTCAAACCACGACTGGCCGTTCTCGCCGCGAGTCGGCAAGACGTTGTGGGGATCTTCCAGGTAAATCACCCGCGTCACAAACTTGCCTTGCATGGCCAACTCGATGTCTTCCTGAGCAAGCTCTATGGGAATCGCGAAACGAACCTGCTGATCCGTGGGGGCATAGGTCCGATCGATAATCTCGATCGTGGGAAAGATTTCCATCCCTTGGGCCTGCGGAAGAGGAATATTCGTCACGCGAAGCCGATAGACCGAGCCGATCAGCAGCCCAACGCGGCGAGGTGCCTCTTGCGGTGCGCCAAATTGATTTTCCACAGCCAGCGAGATCGAGACCCCGGTGGGAGCCTTGATCTCGACTGGCTGGAAAAAACCCGCCAAGGGTCCGCCCCGCTGGAGCTGCCGGCTTCCAATCGCTCCCGGTGGCATCACGCCCTGATGCCAGTAGTGAATCGCCGGCTCCTGGGCCAAGCCGTGGACGGCCAGGCAGAGGAACACAAGCAATACACCACCCAGTTTGCCGGCAACTCGGCTTCCCTGATTTCGCATTCGAGTTATCAAGTAGCGGAGCTTAGGGACCATTGTCGCGAGTTTGAAAAGGGTTCAAGTTAAGGGTACGTAGAACGGAATTCATTCCGTTCAACGGATTAAAATCTGTGTTACAAAGGATCAGTTCGCCGGTGCCGCCTCGGTCGGGCAAGGTGCCGTTCCTTCAGCCGGGCAAGGAGCAGGACCGCGGCCTGCCGAAGTTCGTTCCACGATGCGGACATGGTTGGCTGGCACGGGATAGCTGATTCCCGGCTGCCGCACGTCGATCCGTTCACGCGTGACAGGCTGCGGCAGCGATACTCGCGTATGGTTGACCATGACATGCTTCTGCAAGCCGGCGGGCACTCCCAAGGGAATATGTGGAGGCCCGGCCAGTCCAATCGGCGTACCGCTGATCGGCATGCCGTACTGCGGCGAGGTCATACCGGCCACAAAGCCTGGCGGGTAGGGGCCTTGCATTCCCGTTGTTGGACCGCCCGGCATCTGCTCGCCCGCAGCCGAGGCAATGGCCAGATCTTTGTTGCCCAAACGGACGATCGCCATAATGGCGCCTCGGCGGTCGGCTTCGACGATTGGATCGACGCCCGGATCAAGTCGCGTGCTGACCAAGGTGCCGACGCCGGCCAGGGCCATCTCTTGAAACTCGGGATCGGGCAGGTAGATCACTTTGGTCACAAAGTTCCCCGTCGTCACCTGGTCGAAGTCCTCGTCGGTGAATTCGACGGGGATGGCATTGTGCGCCAAGAATGCCTCGGAACGCGGTGTGGCCGGGCCAACTTCCAGCGTCGGAAAGAGTTCCAACCCTGGGCGACCTGGGATGTTGGCCAGCTTCAGCCGGTACAAGGCACCCTGCGGAAAGTTGTAGCGAGCGGGCGCGACGAGCTGTTGGGAATCGAATTGACCCGGAGCGGTCACGTCCCACTGCATCGTGAGCCCGTCCGGACCCACAAAATAAATTTGCGATGCGGCCCCCACGACAGGAACGGCCGGCTGGCACGAAAGCACGCCGGGGCCAGGGCCGTCAACGCCTGGTCCGGGATGCGCCAACATCTCCGATGGCGGCAGGTTGTTCCTGACCGGTTTATGGCAGCCAACCGCAGCCATAACCATGACGAGTAAACACACACCTGTAATTTTCATGGTTTCTCCCCCTCAATTGACCTAGACCCTAGTGCAAGGCCGTCTTACAATACGGACCCCATTTCCTGCGCCGGTTCCGTGAGGAGATCAATCTCCCCTGGAAAAGCTGCGGCACACGGCTCGATAAGTTATCTAGGTCTATTGTTCGTCCTGTTGCAACGCGAATCTTTGGAAAATCCGGCATATCCTGCAAATTAGCGTTATGACAAACAAGTTGCCTATTCTACTTGCCTTAGTTCTCATGGTCGCCGCCGCAATGCCGTGGCTGCGATCGTTGGAGCCGCAGCGATGGATTTTGTCCGGCGATAGTACGACGGTGCCACCCCCCGAGCGAGTCGCCACGCAGTCAATTTCATCCGGCAGTACGCAAAGCGTTGAAAAAGCTAGAGATACGTCGTTTTTGCAACCGTTGATTCCGTCGGCGGTAGCTCCGATTCCGCAGGCCACGCAGGGTCAAATAAGTTCCAAGATTTCAGCGACGGATAGCGGAGTGCCTCGGGCTGTCGATATATCCCAATCTACCCTGCCTAAACCTCAGGCACTGTTGGAAAGTGCAGTTCAGGCCGTGGAAACCAGACGTTTTATTTCCGCGCGCATCAAGCAGCAAGGCGAATTGTTCGGTCAGCAGATTACCGGAGAGGGCCGCTACTACGAGCTTCGCCAGGGACCGATTCCACGGATCCATCTCGAATTGACGGTGGAAGTTGGGTCGGTTTCTACCAGTCTCGTGCAGGTTTGCAATGGCACGACCTTTTGGACCTATCGGAAGCTGCCCAACGCGGAATCGTTGTCCAAGCTCGACGCAGTGCGTGCGATTACCGCACTGGAGCAGGCTGCAAGCAAGCTGCCGCGAGAAGCGATCGCCTCCTCGCCTGGATTAGGAGGTCTGGTGCGATTGATCCGCGGGCTAAACGCCCAGTTCGAGTTCACCTCGGTCGTCGCCGATCAACTAGGCGGCCTGCCGGTCTGGAAACTCAGCGGCGGATGGAAGCCGGCGCAACTGGTCCGACTTCTGCCGAACCAGAAGGAGGCGATCGAAAAGAGCCGTCCGCTAGACTTGACTCGTCTGCCGGGCCACTTGCCTGACGGCGTGTCGCTGTTCCTTGGGCAGGAAGACTGCTTTCCTTACCGCATTGATTACCTCCGTAGCGCGCCAAAGTCGTCGCCGCGGCGTTTGGTGGGGCTGGAATTCTTTGAGCTGAACTTCAACGGGCCGATTGACTCCGGCCAATTCCTCTTCACGCCGGGCAGCCTGGAGATCATCGACCGCACCGAAGAGTTTGTCCGCTCGCTCGGCGTGGGGGGGTGACTTCCGGGTACTGCCCGCAAACTTTGCCGGGCTTGCCATTCTCTGATTAAGCCTCAATTACGGCCCTTTTCTTGGCCGATGACTAGGCATGTTATAAACCGGTGCATTCTATGCTTATAATACTCAGCGACTTACATTTGAACGACGGCACGACGGGCGAGACGCTTTCATCGGAGGCCTTTGCCCTGTTCACCGATCGGCTCAAAGAATTGGCGATTACCGCCTCTTGGCGGAGCGACGGTGCTTACAGGCCGATCGAACGAATCGACTTGGTGTTGTTGGGCGATGTACTGGATCCGTTGCACTCCAACCGCTGGCATACCGCGGGCGACGTTCGTCCCTGGGACGATCCGCAGTCGCCTGGCCTGATCGATCAAATCACCAGGATCACGGGCGATATCCTCTCCCAGAACCAGGAGTCGCTCTCCGCGCTCCGCGCTCTGGCCCGTGAAGGCGAGATTGCCATTCCGCCGATGCTTCGCGCGGCTCGACCTGCCTCGGATGTTGACGATCAGCCGGTGCTGGTCCGAACGCATTACATGGTCGGCAACCATGACTGGTTCTACCATCTGCCCGGCGAGGCTTACGACGCCCTGCGGCAGAAGCTGGTTGACCAACTGGGCTTGGCCAACCGCTCGGATCGCCCCTTCCCGCATGATATAACGGAGAGCGACGAGTTATTGCAGACGATGCGCCGCCACAAGGTGACGGCCCGGCATGGCGATGCCTTCGACTCGCTGAGTTTTGAAGGCGACCGCGATTTTTCCGGCCTGACCGACGCCGTGACGTTGGATCTCGTCGTCCGTTTTATGCTCGAAGTCGAGCAGAACCTGGGCCACGAGCTGCCCGATGCGGCGATCCTTGCCCTGCGCGAGATTGATAACTTCCGTCCGCTGCTTTTGATTCCCGTTTGGATCGAAGGCCTGTTGGAACGGACTTGCCCACACCCAGCCGTACGGAAGCGCGTGAAGCAGCTTTGGGACCGGCTGGCCGAAGAGTTGCTTTCCAGCCGCCTGGTCCGTGAACGTGATGCGTTGAGTTCGGCAAAACTCGTCGACGGACTCTCCCATGCCCTGCGGTTCAGCAAACGACGTTCGACCGGTTGGGCGGAAATCACGGCTGAATGGTTGCGGGCGATTCGCGGGGCCGACAGCGATTCCTTTGTCGCGCATGCCTTGACCGAGCCTGACTTCCGTAATCGCCGCGCCAAGCATGTGGTTTACGGTCACACGCACGCGGCGGAGATCGTGCCGCTGGACGCCAGCCACGCGGAAGGTTATGTGTTGGATCAGGTCTATTTCAACGCCGGCACGTGGCGGCGGATTTATCGCCCGGCCAGTTTCGCGCCCGCCGGCCATGAGTTCATCGCCGCCGACGTCTTCAGCTATCTAGCCTTCTTTCAGGGCGACGAGCGCAAGGGGCGCACCTTTGAGACCTGGACCGGCACGCTCGGACACATGCCTGCCACACGGAGCATTCATCGCATCGACGCCGATCGTGGTCTGCTCGCCGCCCACGTGGCTCCACGGGCCCCGCACTTCGCGTCGCTGCTGGGCAACACGGCCGGCTCGGCCACGCGGCGGCGGTAGTAACCGATCCTTCCCCGCCCGGATTATTCACAAACCGTGGGGCGCGTGAAGCTATTCTACCTTTTTGGGGCCGGTCACCCACTTCCGCTCTTGAAAGAGGCTCTTCCGGTTCTGTGTGCCTGCCGACGGAGTTCCAGCCCCCGCCGCGATCCACGCGGAGCGCGCCCGTTGTAGGACCACTAGGATCGTCCACTGGTGAGTTCGCATGGTAACTCTCGTCATACCAATCCGCGCACCACTGCCAGCCCTTTCGGCGGCTCTTTCGTCTCGCTGAAAGCAGACCCCGCCATTGCAAAAAGCACTACGCAACCAATCACGACGTTTCTCATAACGTGTCTTTCCATAAGAGATTTAATTTGCAAAATGTTTGCTGACTTCCGCGTGGAGCAGGGCAGGATCCAGTAGCAACATCGGCTCGAGCCAATCGACGTGGTTGCCAATATCCAGTCCATCGCCTCCACCAGAAACCTCGCTGGAGTTTTCCGTGACGAGTACGAGTTGCCGGGCGGTGCCCGCCGCAGGTGGCAGGGCGATTTCGCCCGTCGAGACCGGCATCCTCGAACCGACCAGCGGCTGACTCTGATACAGCGGTGTACCGTTTGCCTGATTGATATAGACCTTGGCGATTGCACAGCCCGCATTGCCGACGACCGCATCGATGCCCACACTGGCGCGGAACGCCCTCACGCAGTCCGGCAATGCGAAAACCATTTCATTCGGGGCGTGAACGCCGAACCCCCATAGGTAATCCATGCCCTCACTGCGCAAAATGCCGCCGGCCACGTTACGGTCGGTCTGCCACTTCCAACTCGGTCCTAGCGATCCACGCTGAGTGACCTGTTGCGGAGCAAATCGCGACAGCGGTATCCTGTGCGCGGGTGCCTGCCAAAGAAGGCGAAGACGAGCCCATGGCACAGGAATTGGATCATGGCTCCAGACCGGCTGCATCCATCGCAGCGACGCTTCGAGTACGCGATCACGTCGCAGTTTCGCTGGATCAGCCCCTCGCTCATGAGGCCGATGCAGCAACGATGAGGCCCCGGAAGACGATCGGTTCGTGGAAGCCGTGATCACCATCCCCTCGGCGGTTTCCACTCGCACGATTTCCGCACTACCCTCGGGATCGAGGATCGACAGCTCGCGAAAGTAGGTGTCCCAAGCATCCATTGGTGACAATTGTAGGTCGGCTATTTCAATCAGGGGGATGCGCTCAAGGCTTTCCTCCGTAAGCACGCTCACGGAATCCGCTCCCCAGCGAACCGCCCGGAAAGCGTAACGGCGGCCGTTGCGACAGGTCAGCGTCTTTGGCAGGCAGGGCCGGTCTCGCAAGGACGGGTCAAAGATAATCCGGCGCAACCAATCCGTGTCCACGGAGACCGTTTGCTTTGGATCTTGAAGAAAACCGATGGGTGGCCGAACGATCAATTGCGAGGATACCGCTTGGTTTTCCTTAGTCGAGGCTGGCACATAGCCGCAGATCGTTCCCACCATCCGGTCGCCGTTCTGAAATTCCAGCATCGCTTCGGCAGGGGCCATGGGCTGGCGATCGGACTCGGCGCAGCGGCGGTCGAACTGGACGCAAACCCGTGTGGGCATTGCGGCCGGATCGGGACGCGACACCTTCCCGGAAGGCCCTATCCACCGCCAACCTGTCAACAAGCTACCGTCGAGCCGCAAACCGTTTTCATAGACGGCCGTAAGGCGCGACTCGCCACCCATGCGGCGGATGCGCTGAGCCAGGGCGCAGATGTTCTCGACGGCTTCCGGTGTGGTGGCGGTCGGGCTGACGAGCATGGCATCGCAATCCTTGCCACCAGGCCCTTCCCCACGGATCACGATCTCGGCAGGCCCTGACTTGAGTTCGATCTGGCCGGCCTCACGCCACACGACGACGGCATCAGGCCCGCGGGCATGGGTCACTCGCAACTCTTTACCCTGGACGGATGTTTTCAACGCAGAATTGCCAGGCCCGCGAACCTTTACGCTGTTTTCCAAGGCTCGCACCCAAACATGATACGTGCCGTTGCGGGGCACATTGATTGTGGTCCTGATCCCTTCGTCGGCGGGTTCACCCTCGGCCGTGACGTGCCGGTCTCCGAGGTATCGCCCCGCCTCGGCAGGGATATGGGCCGGCAAGCATCGCCAGTTTCCCTCGAAGTTTTCGGCCTGAAGAATGAAAGTACCCGTGGGAAGAATGGCATCGGTCATATCGAATTCGTAGCGGTGGCGAAGGTAAGCCAGCATGTCACGTCGTTCGGCAAACGAAAGGCTGCGGTTATAGACGATCATCTCGGCAATTTGGCCGCAAAACAATTCTCCTTCATGGCCCCCAAGCTCCAAGGTGCGGCCACATCGGTCGCTTTCCGGCTTCAACAGGCCAAGCAACGCCACCGCGCGATCTCCTCCCACCAGGTTGCTTAAACCGTCATGGAATTCCACCGTATGGCGATCGACCTCGCCGTTGGAAATGATCGCGGCAAAGCGTCCTTCGCCGCGACCATCGCTGGGCAATGTCAAGTCAAGGCTGTAGGCCCGTTCGCCGCGATTGGTGAGATAGCAGACATGCACCCTCGCGAATCCGTCGCCGCGACTGTGGAGGGCCAATGTTTCTCGCTTGTTCTGGCCGGTGCCCACGGAATACGGGTGGTTGCTCGATGGGCCGTTCCCCATCTGCGACTGAACGACGAGCACCACCGTCGAGGTGGCGCGGTCATTCAACATGGCGTTGGATCGCGACAGAGCTTGCTCGCCGTTGAAGGCAACCGTGGGCCGATTGCCCGCCGCAGGCTGTCGAGCGACAAACAGCGGTGCTCGCTGGGGCACTGCCGCGAGATTAAATTTATTGGACGAGCGATCGTTCCACGCGGCCACCATGCCGTTGAAGTCCGGATCGGCGGGGCTGCGGCCCTGAGTATCCTTGATGCCGCTGTCGGCCCGCAGCCAAAGCCGCAGATTTTCGCCATTTGGGTCCGGTTCGCCGCTGGAAAGCATGACCGTCGCCGCTGTGACGTGTTGAGAGAACACTACCGCAACCAACGTGGCAGCAAGGAATGTCAGGTGAATTGGAAATTGTTTGAGTACGGTCATGGTAGGTCGCCCTCGAGAGCCGGACCAGTGGACTGCATCGTCGAAATACGCGTATTGTTGCCAGCCTGTTTCGCTCCTATCTTATTGCCGCTACCTTGGCAGCACAATACCTGTTCGCCGCTGACGAGGATCGGCCCCAACGTCACCGCCGAGGCCGGGTTTGTGGAGGGGAATAAACTATGAGCCTTGGTTTTTCCCGAGGCTGCGTCGATCCAGAGCAGCGCGAGCCGCGATTTGTCCCCTTGCATGACCTGGCAGGCACAAAGAATTTGGCCGGCTGCGTTCCGGGCTAGGGCGGCGTCCATGCCTGGCAATTCACGCCGCCAAAGTACCTGCCCCGTCGCAGCATGCAAAGCCGTAAGCCCATAGGTGCTTTGAACCAGGAGCCGATCGTCGTGGAGGTCGAGGATCTGTTGTAGGCCGATGACGCCCCGCCGCCAAACGAGTTGCCCCGTTCGCGCCGCGAGACATTCGACGGCGCAACTGCCTGGTTGCTGCAAGTAGAGGAGGCCGCCGGCCTCGCGAGGCAACTGGCAGGGCTGAGAATGGGAAACCGGGTCGATCTCCGCGGGGATCGCGATGCTATTTCGCATCCACTGCACCTTTCCCTGGAGATCGAGACAGAACACGGCCCCGGAGAACAACACGACCAGTCGATTGCCGACGCAGATCGATTGATACTCGGGCGGCCTGTCCAATGCCGCCAACCGGTTCGGGGTACGAGATACTTCCGCGAAACCACGCCGGGAAAGCACTTCGCCGCTTTCCGCATCCAATTCCACCAGATACAAGGGAGAGGAAAACTTTCGGCCCGAATCCGTCGGCGCACCGAGCGTCAAGACAACCAGTCGGCCCTGAATCAACTGAGGATCGCCCGCCACATTGTCACCGCAATCGCGTCGCCATAGCCCGCGCCCGGTCTTCTTGTCGAGGCAAACGATTCCATATCTGCCCGAGACGGTTGTCGTTCGGAGGAAGATCCGCGGACCTTGCACCAGCGGGCGTATTGGGCTGGACAACACCGACTTGCCTAGCTCCCAACTCCACCGCCTCTTGCCGCTGGCGGACTCGATCGCAATGGCCTGCTTGCGATTACTCACGATCAGAAGGTCGTCGTGGGCGACCACCGCGATGTTGCCCGACAACGCATCGCAAGAACCGCTCTCGTCGGGTTGCCCCAACGTCGCGAAACAAAACTGCACGGGCTGCGGAGCGGGAAGGATCGGAAAGGTATCCACAAGCGAGGCCGTCTCCGTCTTCGCCTGCCGGGCAACCGCATCGCGGACCCGTCGCTCAAATTGCTCTGGAGAGAGGCGGGTTTCGCCAAAGGAAACGGGCTGCTTGGGAGGCTCGCCTCGCAAGTTGCCGAGCATGGCCGAGGCCAGACGGACGCGGGCCGCGAGGTCGGGCTGCCGATCAGGTGAGGCCGTCGGACGGCCTTCTTCGTACCAGGAAAGGGCTTGGGTAAAGTCGGCTCCCGCCAGCGCGCGGTCGCCCAACCATTGACATGCCGAGGCGTGAGCCGGAGTGCCATAGTATTGGACGGTCAACGCCTCGACCGCCATCGGATCACCTTGCGACAGCGTCTGCAGGATGCCGAGCAGTGCGGCACCGTCGAGTTGGCCGCTCATCACCTCGGCAAGCTCGCGCCGATGAAGCAATATCAGTTGCATGCTGCGGTAGGACACAAAAAGCTGCTCGTCTCCCGGCGTTGCCATCAAGCCTTCAGCGCGCAAGGCGTAGCTGTTCGTCAGCAGCCGCGCTGCCTCCCGGTACTGCTTATCTTCCAAGGCCGCCCGCAAGTTCTGGAACAGGCCCGATGCTCCCCGGCTCACGGGCACAATCAGCGGCTGGCGAAGGTCGGCCGTAGGGACGGAGTTCTTGGCCGACCGACCCAAAGTCCGATCATACATCCAAGCAAACAACTGCGGGTTGTCCACCGAGCGACGGGCCGGCGGTTGATTGGGTTGCTTCTTGAGTTGCTTCTTGGACTGCTTCGGCTTCGCATTGACCGGCACTTGACGGGTCGATGGTTGTTTCAGTTGCTTCTCGAAACGCTGCATTTCCTCCCATCGCTGTTCCGCGTACAGCAATCGTAGTACCTCATTGACCAAAGACGGCGACAACGGACCGCCGTCGGTCAAAGTCTCCATGCGGGCCTTCTGATACTCCTGGAACTCGGCCTCGGTACCCGTTTCGAGTACGGCACGGCCAAGCTGTTCCCATGCCTCGATCGAATCGTTGGGATCGAACTGAACATCCGCGACAGCCGCCTTGCGACGTAACTCGGCCGACACGGTGTTGACCGTGCCATTCAATTTATCCGCCGGTTTTTCCGCCGGTTTTTCGATTGGCTTTTCGATTGGTTTCTCCGCTGGTTTCTCCGCTGGCTTCTCGATTGGTTTCTCGGCTGGTTTGTTAGCCATCTTCTCGGTTGGTTTCTCGGCTGGCATTTCGTTAGGTTTCTCGCCAGAATCCTCGACCTGTATCTCGGCAGAACTTTCGGTCGATGTTTCAGCAACCGTTTCGGCAGGCTTCTCACCAACGCGGGACGTCATGGTTATGGCCAGTAACATCGAAAGGCCAAGGCCGACCAGCACCAAACCGGCCCAAATAATCCATCTTCGAGGGAGTTTTATCATTTCGATCCTTTGATAACTTTCGCGTGAAGCAGGACAGGATCCAGTAACAATGTCGGCTCGAGCCAATCGACGTGGTTGCCAATATCGAGTTCATCCCCTTTGCCGGAAGCCTCGTGGGCGTTTTCCGTAACGAGGATGAGCTGCCGGGCAGCACCTGTCCCGGGTGGCAAGGCGATTTCACCTGTCGAGACCGTCATGGCCGAGCCGACCAGCGGTTTGCTCTGATAGAGCGGCACGCCGCTCACCTGATCGGCATGGATCTTGGCGATCGCGCAGCCTGCGTTGCGGACCACCGCATCAATGCCCACGCTGGTACGGAAGGCCCGCACGCAGTCCGGCAGCGTGAAAACCATTTCGTTGGGGGCGTGAACGCCGAACCCCCATAGGAATTCCATGCCATCGCTGCGCAGGATGCCGCCCGCCACGTTGCGATCGACCTGCCACTTCCAACTGCTGCCCAGCACTCCGCGCTGGGTGACCCGCTGCGGAGCGAATCGCGATAGTGGCACGACGTAAGACGGTGCCCGCCAAAGGAGACGCGTGCTGATCCAGGAGACGGGGATCGGCGCGCGGCTCCAGGCTGGCTGTAACAGGTGGGCCAGCGCCACGGGATCATTGGGAGCAGCCAAGTGCGACGACCGGATCGTGGAGGCCGTCAGTACCATTCCTTCGTTGGCCTCCACGCGAATAATTCCTGCCTTCCCCTCGGGATCGAGGATCGCCAGTTCGCGATAGTACCCATCCCAGGCGTCGTCGGTCGCCATTCGCACTTCCGCCACTTCGCTCAGGGGGATCTGTTCGAGGCTTTCTTCGGTCAGCACACTCACCGATTCCGCGCACCAACGGATCGCGCGGAAAGAGTAGGCGCGACCATTGCGGTGGATCAGTGTCTTCGGCGGGCAAGGCCGGTCGCGCGGCGATGGCTCAAAGACGATTCGCCGCAGCCAATCGATTTCCACGGGAATCGCAGATTGGGGAAACCCGGCCGGCATCCGGACAAGCAACTGCGCGGACACCGACGGGCCTGGCTGGGAGGTCGCGGGCACGTAGCCACAGATCGTACCCCGCAGCCGGTCGCCGTTCTGGAATTCCAGCATGGCTTCGGCAGCGGCCGTCGACGGACGCTCGGGCACGGCTTGGCGGCGGTCGAACTGGAGGCATACCAGCGGAGGCAATGTGGCTGGATCGGGACGCGATACCTGCCCGGAAGGCCCCGTCCATCGCCAACCCGTCAACAGGCTGCCGTCAAGTCGCAAACCGTTTTCAAAGACGGCCGTAAGGCGCGACTCGCCTCCCATTCCGCGGAGACGTTTGGCCAACGCGCAGAGTTCCTCGACCGCGTCCAATGTTGCGGCCGTCGGGCTGATAAGCACACTATCGCAATCCTTGCCGCCAGGTCCTTCGCCACGGATTACAATCTCGGCGGGCCCCGCCTTCAACTCGACCTCTCCGGCCTCGCGCCAGGTCAGGGTGGTCGCAGGACCGCGAACATGAGTGACCCGCAATTCCTTACCTTGAACAATCGTTTTCAACGCTGAACTGTTAGACACCGGGGATCGGAAGTCGTTTTCCAAGGCTCGCACCCAGATGTGATACAGGCCATTACGGGGTACGTTGATCGTGGTCTTGATTCCTTCGTCGGTCGTCTTGACGTCCGCCGTAAGGTGCTGGTCACGCAAATAGCGTCCAGGTTGTGTACGGGACCAGGTCCAGTTCCCCTCAAAGCTGTCGGCCGGCAATAGGAACGTGCCCGCGGGAAACAGCCCGTCGGTCATGTCGAGTTCATAGCGGTGGCGGAGGTAATTCAGCATTTCGCGGCGTTCGGCGGATGAGAGGCCACGATTGAAGACGATCATCTCGGCGACTTGGCCGCAGAAGAAATCGGCTTCGCCACCCCCGAGAAAAAAGTCGCGGCTGCACTTGTCGCTTGCCAGCGGCCCGACAAATTGGTTGCGCTCCCCGCCCATCAGGTAGCTCGTACCGTCGTGGAACTCCAGCGTGCGGCGATCGCTCTCACCGTTGGAGAGGATAATGGCAAAGCGGCCTCCGGCACGACCATCGCTGGGCAATGCCAAATTGAGGTCGTACCCCCGTTCGCCGGCACTGGTCATATAAACCCCTCCCAACCCCGCCCATCCAGCATCGGGATAGTTCAGGTTCAAGGTTTCTCGCGTGTGCTGGTTCCTTCCCGTGGAGAAGAGGTGGCTGTTCCGCGGCTGCCCCTGAACGACGAGAATCATGGTCGAAGTAGGACGGTCATGCAACACGGAACTGGAACGCGTCAGGATTTGCTCGCCACTAAAGGCCACCGTGGGCCGATTGCCTGCCGCAGGCTGCTGCTGAACGAAGAGTGGTGCCCGCCCGGGCGCAGCCGCCAGGTTGAACTTCTGCGGCGAGCGATCGTTCCACGCGGCGACCATGCCGTTAAAGCCTGGATCGGCCGGACTGCGTCCCTCCGTGTCCTTGATGCCACTATCGGCCCGCACCCAAAGCCGCAACTCCGGACAATTCGGGTCCGGTTCGCCGCTGGGAAGCATCGGGGGTGCCGCAGGGGCGAACCGAGCCGGCACCGTTGCAAACAGTAGGGCCGCAAGGATTACTAATCTTTGAGTTGGAAATGGTTTGGTCACGATCATTGGCAGGTGGTCCTAACTACACTCAAATACGGCAACGTGGCTCGGTCGGAGACCGGCCACAACAAGGTCGGCCATAACTCCGTCAAGCAAACACACTAACCACCAACAGGTGGCGTTCAATTCACGCACACTAAGGACTGGAGCACCAATAACTGTCGTGTTTTGCATTCGCCGAGCGGGGGCAGACGGCACACGGAGTTTCTTGCGACACTTATTGATGCGCCGATTCTAAGCTACCATCCGCCGCCTCCAGAGGTGTGCAACCAGCAAGCCAATGCCGGTCAACATGGCGATCAGCCCGACAACCGGCAGCATGCCGCCGCAAAGTGCTATCAATCCAGCGATGGCCAGCAGCGCGGCCCCTGCGGGACGGCGGAACCAAGCCAGGGCACCGCGGCGGATCAGCCAGGAGGCGGCCCAAATCAGCAGGCATGCCGCCGCGATGCCGGCAAGCAATCCCAGCTTGGCGAGCATGTGGTTACTGATGGTGCGGGCAGTTAGCTCGGCCTCGCCGCGCGGGGTTGTAAAGCGGTGGAGTTCATAAAGACTCTTGTCCGTGGGCAATTCAAAATCGAGGCTTGCTAGGCCTGCGGGAGCCGTGGGCGCGGCAGGTGCCGCCGTCGCATGGCCGGGATTGACCGCCCACTCCTGCTTCCGCGATTCCTCCGTCATGGTACTTCCAGAAGGGTAACCGGAGGGTGGGACAACGGGAGCTGACGCTGGGCTTGTGGACATGCCCATGCCCATGCCCATGACCGCGCCGCCTGAAGGCTGATTCGCCCTGTCGACGCTTTGTGCTTGGGGCTGATTGAGATTGTTGGCCACCGACAACTTTTGCTGATACTCCCCCAATTCACGCTTCTGATCGTCGCGAGTACCGGAACGGCGACCGTATAGCTGTTGTCCAGGGGACTGCGCATTGGGCATCTGCGGTTGTGCCTGCTCTTGCATCTTGCCTGCCTGTGCGCCTCCGCCACTGGCACCACCACCGCCAAAGCCGCCACGGGAGTTTGAAAAGGGATTCGCGTTGCCAAAGTTTCCCTGCCCGCCAAATTGCTCCGCGGTGTTGAGATTGATCCGACCGTTCGCCAAATTCGGATTGGCGGTTTGTAGTACCCCGCCGTTGAAGACCGTCTGGCCGCTGTACGTGTTGGCTCTGGAAAGTGTGAGGTTGCCGGCACCTTGCTTGACTAAACCGGTTTGCATGCCCGGCGGGAAATACTGCGCGTCGTCCTGTTGCGAGTACGGGCTTGTTGGTTTGCCGCCCGTGGGAGGTTCATTGGCTTGACTGGGTTGCTGAGCCACCGCCACATCGTTATTTAGGTTGTTTCGCGTAATCCAGTTTCCATTGAAGTCCGTGGAATTCTGCACGGCAAGTGCGCCTGCGTTAAGCGCGCCTGCGTTGATGGTCGTTCCGCCGCTGTAGGAATTGTTACCCGCGAGATTCAGCGAACCTTTGGCGTTGACGACATCCTGCTTTTGGTAGAGATCGTTGAGCCGCTCGCGGTTGTCGACCGTGGTTTCGTCTCCTTGCTGCTCGCCGCCGGGCGATGACTTGAGGAGATCTTTGGCCTGCTGGGCCGTGCTGGAGTTTGCGCTGAGCTGGCTTTGCAGGGCTTGGTTGCCAACGCGGCCGGTCACATCCTGGCTCTTTTCGGCCTCGGTGACCCAGTTTTTCAGGTTCTCGGCGGCGCGGACGCGGGTGAATGGATCCTTGTCGTGAGTTGCCTCGATGAGCCGCTGTCCCTGCTTATTGAAGGCGGCCAACCGGCCAGCCTTCAGATCGGCTTCGTCGGCGGTCGGATGCATGGTTCCGTCGAAGGCGAACCATTGGTGCGACTTGGGAACGTAAATCTCCAGTTGGCTCTGCTCGATGCCGATATTGCCCTGCCGCCCCAACTCGGACGTACGCCCCGATTTCACATTGCGAACCAGGGGGAACTGCATGCTGGACATGACCGAAAGCGGTGGCATCTTGCCGCCATACTTCAGCACGACGAGGTAGTTTAGATCCCCTTTGGCCGTCTTTCGCACCGGCAACAGCACATGGCGGGCATCCTTGGCACCCGGCACCTGGCCCGGCTTGACCGGTTCACCGGCGACATGCACGGTCCAGAGCGTCGCGCCTTCAGGGAGTTCGACATCAAGGAACTGTTCGGATGAATTATCGAGACTCAGTTCCACCTTTGCGCGATAGGCGCCGTTGGCATCGACCACGATCGTGGTCTGGGCCAGATCGATCCGTGCCCCAGACGTTTCCACTTCTTCGTGCCTTTGCAGATGGAAGCTCAACCGCGGCTGCACGGCACCGGGCTGAAGAAGATAGGCTTGGTACAAGCGTTTGGTGCCCAGCAGTTCGCTCAAAGTCTGCCACTGCTGCTGCTGCCGGCTGAGAACTTCCAACCCGTTGAGCGGCTCGACGACCAACTCATCGCGGTTGGTGGTTTGCAACACGGCGTATTGATGCCGCACGAAGCCGGTCGTTCCGCCGGCAGCCGCTTGAAAACTAGGCAGCGGAGCCAAGTGCGAGCCGGGCGTCAGCAGCCGGTCGTTCTCGACCAGCACCCGCAGATCGTTCATTGCGTCGCCTTGCAGTTCGATCTGTACGCGCAAGGGACTGTCCGCGGCCTTGGGATCGACAGGCGCGACCGTCTTTCGCCGCAGCATGGGCGTGGAGATCCGCGCGTCGGCCATCGAGGCCGGCAACAGGAAGGAAAGCTCGTGAATACCTGCGTTGCGAATGTTGTAGTTGAGAAAAATCGTTTCTTCGATCGCACGATCGGTGATGCGAATGTTTGTGATCGTATCGCAGACCACCTCCGGCGTGCGCGGCACCAATCGCAGCTTGCCGGCATATCCGCCGCTTGCGTAGTGCAAGGCTAGGCGAGTGGCGGCCCGCAACTGCGGATCGAGCCAGGCGGCTACCCGCTGCAACTCGGTTTCCTGGCAGTCGCGCAGGTCGCGGGCCTGGACATTGAAGGCTGGGTCGGCCTGCACGGCAATGTAGCCCTCCTGCCGCTTGACCCCCAGCACCTCCAGTCGCGGTAATGAAATCTCTTGCTGGGCGTCCAATGCTTGGTGCGGCGGGCTAAAGCCCGCCCTACGGGCGAGCTTGCCACGCAAGATCACCGCTGAATCGCCCAGGGCACCCTGCTGCAATTGAATTTTCAGGATGCTTCGCCCCTCACTCAAAGGAAGTGAAGGAACGCCTTTTTGCGGCTCCTGTTTTTCGATCGACCATATTCCGGGCGACGGAAGCGTTACTTCCGGCAGGCGGAGATCGTTGGGCAAGGCCACCTCGAAGCGATAAATTCTTCGCTGGCCGACGTGGAAGGTAATCTTGCTCTCCAGGCTCGGCTCGGTCGGATCGAGTTTAACACTCGTCTGGGCCTCGGCAGTTACCTCGGCGACGGTGGGCGCAACACTCAGCCGGAGAACAAAGGGCGTCGTTGGAAAGTGATAAGCCTCGTAAGGCCGAATCGCCAACACGCTTTCCTCGGTCGCGGGGCCGCCGCTCAAATCGGGTAGCACCCCGAGATCGACGCGAGTCACCCCGGATCGCTCCGTGGTACGGACATCCAAGAGCGAGCTGCGACGAATCGTGAGCTGCCCGCTAGAAAGTGCAGCGTCGCGGACCGTAACCATGGGCACGGCGAACGTGTCCAGCGGTGCATGACCCACCTTGCCGCTTCGCGAAAGGAAAAGGTTGAACTGCTCGGTATCCTTGGCCGTTTTAAGCAGGCTGACTTCGATGGTTTGTTCGTTGGCCACCCGCCGAACCTCCCAGCCGCGGACGTTGCTTCCAACCACTTTCTCCACAAGGTAGTCGGCAGGCAGCGACAGCGTAAAGGCATCGCGCTGTCCGCGGCGGAATTCCAGCTTAATGTGCAAGGCCATGCGGAGGCCGTCTTCCTGGACATCCAGCAGGCTGGCAGTCTGCACGGTCAGGCCGCGATCGACCTGGGCTTCCGCCACCTTCGGACGCCACTGCAATTGCAGCGCCCCGCCAGGCCCGAGTGCCGTCTCCAGGTTTTCGTCGGGCCGCTGCGTATCATGGATGCGGCGATCGATGGCCTGGCCCAAGCGAACCTCGGTCTGAGGTTGGGGCACTCGGAAAGTGACCATCGCGGCTGGGGCCGTGGGGAGCGATCCGCTGGTGCCACGCCATCCGCCGACATGCCCCAGCTTGAGGCGGACTTCCAGCTCTAGTTTGTGGGTTCCCTTGCCGGAAACTTGCAGCACCAGAAGCGTTGCATCCATCGCCGCAGCCTTGCCTCCCTTACTCGGTTTGGCAGACTCAGAGGCGGCAGCGACGACCTTCAGTCGGGCCGGCTTGCCGTCCAGATCGGCTCGGGCCAACACGCCGCCGCGCAGACCGAGGGGAATGGAGATGTAGCCCTCGGCCAGTACGTTGATTTGCATCTGCCCGGTAAGGTTCAGCGTTTCCTCGCCTTCGAGCACCGCGCTGTAGGCCACGCCCGACAGGGTGTAGGGCAGAGGAGCCGGATGGGCATCGATCTTCTTGTCGGGATAGGCCTGGTTCCAAAGCTCGACGTAGCGATCGTAGGGAACCATGAGATGATCCGCGTCTTGGAGGCCCGTCTTCGATTTCACGTCGTAGGGCACGATGATCGCATCGCTGGGCACGGCAACCGGCGGCTCCAGGGCCGCGGGTTGCGGCTGGGCCTGAGCGGTTGCCGAGAGCAACAGGGTCAGGGCCAGAACGAGTGCCGTTGTGACCGCAGTCGGGCTACCGATCCGGCCCGCGAGGCCACGGAGACCTTGGAGGAACCAGCGAACAAGACCCGCAGCCAAGTAATACGGCACCAGCAGGCTAGCGGCGTAGAAGACCCCGTTGCAGAGATTCGCCATGCTCACGGTGTCCCAAGCTAACGGTATCAGCGCGGCGGCCAGCGCAAGGCCGAGCACCAACGCCGCCTTCTGCCGCACGGGTCGCCTGGTCAGGGCCACGCCCAGCACGAACACGGCCAAGGCCACACCCCAGACCAGGGCCTCGGTACGAGTGCGGCGGGCCAGCGTAATACCGATTTGCGGATTGGCCCCCAGGCTGCTAAAACTGAGGAGTTGCTCGTCCATCCCGGATTGTTCCACGTCGATCTTCAGACTGCGAACGCCGAGAAACTTGTCTTGTTTGTAGGTCGGTTTGGAAATCGAGTAGCTGGACTCGCCCCAGCCGCCCTGGGGCACTTTGCCTGACTCGGGCTTCGCATCGGGTGGCGGAATAATGCTGACCACGTCAGGAGTTGCGGGATACGCCGCAGGCGCGGGTATGAAAGCGTCGTTCCCGAAAGGATCGTCCCTGTCGGCAGCAGGTCCGCGAGGCGCCGCGGGTGCAGGAGACGCTTCAGTTGCGGGCGGCGGCGGTGCGGATATGTCCGCTTTAGGGGCCTCGTCAAGAGTCGGTGCTTGAGGCAGATGTAATACCTTTTCCTTGTCAACATTTGGCGGAGGAATGTCCCGGACCGCGTCTTTCTTTTCCTCTCCGTCGCGTCCTTCGGGTTTACCGCCTTCGCCATTCTGGGCAGCCGCCTTTTCCTCATCTGCCTCCCCTCGATAGAACCCTGGCTTGCGGTGTGACACGTCAGGCTTGGGAGTCGCGACTGTAGTCGATGCCATTCCGAACTGGCGGAGCTCATTCTTACAACTCGCCGACTTCGCTTCCCCTCCCATCATCACGAATGAGGACGAATGAACCCCACCACCCAGCACATAGAGCGCACCCGCCACCGCCATCGGAGCGGGCATAGGCCGCTTGATCTGCTTGGCCTCCAAAGTACCGTCGGTGGCCACGACATCGTAGCCGTCAGGCACCGTGACCGTCCACTCGATATTTACCAGGGGAATCTCGGTCGATTGCTTCGCTGCCTGGCTGGTGCGGTAGAGCAACCGCGGTGCGGTGAGGTTCAACCGCCCGCCGTTGGTCACGGCTTGCACAGGCACTTCATAGACGAGTTGCAAACTCCGCGCCGCGCCGGTCGAGCCGGGCGGAAGGCCGATCAGACGAATCCCGCCTCGCTTCTGCGGCTTCAGCGGCGCACCGTCCAGTACGGCCGACCAGAGCGACGCCTTTTCCGGCAATTCGACTTCCAGATAGGGGGCCTTGGTGCGAAGTTGGAATGTGGCCTGGGTCTGGCTCGTGCCATCCGCCGAGAGCAGGGTCGTGAGCTTGGCTTGCTGGACAATCGCCGGCGTTAGCGCGTAACTTGGATTGCGGTAGACATCGACCTCGACTTTGGGCGTCTCGCCTACGAAGTCATACGTGCCCAAGAGCCGCATCGGCGGTTGCTTCACACCCCGATTTCCCGGCTGTTGTTGATTTGGATCAAGACTGACCGGGGTATATTTGGCGATAGCCAACTGTCCGACGTCGGCACGTCGCGCATCGGTCTTCACGTCCACGCCAAGTTCCAGATCGCCTTCAATCGCCACCAGGCCCGACTGGTAGATCACCGCATCGGCCTTCATGAGCGGCAGGCCAAAATCCTTTAACTCGATGACCTTGCCCTCACCCCCTGTCTCTTTCCCAGAGGGAGAGGGGAGTAAGTTGCCGACCGTCTGGGGACGCATCTCGAAATCGACCTCCAGGCGGACCTCGCCACGACGGGCTTCGTCCAAGAGCACGTTCCATCGCCGCATCGGTCCCGCCGGCTCGTGCGTGAATTCCTTGACCGTCACGCCGTCCATGCCGCGGATGGTAAGGGCCTCGGGGGTTGAAGCTGGAAGCAGAAGGGCCAATCGCCGCGTCTTCGCATCCTCGATCGTATAGAGAACGACATAATGGGCCTTGAGCACTTCCGGAACGATCTGGAAGAAGGCGAATGTCCGCGCGGTCGCGCGCGACTTCGTGCGATTGACGGCAATCGTCGCCTTGCCTCCGGCTGCTTCGTAGCGATAGGCCAGGTTCATCGCCCCGCTGGCCATGCCGAAGCGAGCCATCTCCGCGGCAGTGATTGGCACGAGGCCTTTCACTTTGTCGGGCCGGACTTCCATATCTTCATCGGCCATCACGGCCACGGCACCCTCGTCGCGCTGAGCATCGGCAACACGAAACATGGGAAACTCCAGCGATTGGCTCTTCCATGAGCTGAGCCAGCCCGGCGGCGTGTACTCGGCGCGGAAACCGGCCACATAGATCTGCCCCGGGGCAATTCCTTGAGGCAGCTTGACATGCACGCGGCCCAGCCGTAGGTCAGGCTGGAAAGCCTGACCTACCTTGTCGCTCGTATAACGATCGATGGTTAGCGGCGACTTGTCCTGGCCAGTGACCTCGATCACCTTCCATCCGGCGGGCACACTGAAGTCGAAGCCAAAACGCTTCTCGGCGGTGGGCAACAAGGCAAAACCACCCTGGACTTCGCACCCCTTGTCCTGAATGTTCAGCAGCAAATTCGTGGTCACGGCAAGTGTCGCGGGAACACGGCTGAAATCGGCCTTCAATTCATAGCCGCCTTGCGGGGCATAGTATGCGGCGATATAGCGCAGCGGGACCGCGCTGGGATCCGACCGCACAAGCGTTGCCGGCAACGCCGTAACGAGGACTGCCGTATCGACCGGGATCAGGTCGTTGGTGTTGAGTGATTCGGCCTTGAGTTCGTTCTGAACCAAGAGACCCAGGACCGTGACCTGGCCGACCACGTCCAGCAGTTCCAACCGCGGCATGTGCCACAGCTTCAACTGGCTGGGCGTCTTGATGGCGGCTATGGAAAGCACGACCGTGTCGGTCGTCTGCTCGCGGAGCCGCACATTCACGATCTTGTGGCCGCCCTCCGTCTCGATGTCCCAGCGGGCCAAGAGCGGCGAGTTGATCTCGGTAACCTCAAACCCCTCGGGCACAACAAAGCGGAAGCGATCGACCGCTCGATGGAGAATCCAGAGTGTCACCGTGGCGTGGAGCTTCTCGTAGGCCTCGGTCACCTCATCAAACAACACGCACCGCGAGGCCACGGCCTGCTCGCGGCGTTGCAGGTGGCTGTTCAACGACATGAGGATGGTGCAGTCGCCGCTACGGGGCAGCAGTTCAAAGCGAGTGACTTTGGCGGCCGCGTCCACCGCGCGAGAAACCACATCCGCCCCGCCTTTGATCTCGACATCGCCCGGCACCGTGAGCCGCCACCGGCCGACTGCGGCGTTGGTCAAGCGGAAACTCAGATACTGTTGGGCGGAGTTCATTTCGAGCGGAGCGACCATGTCAAGCACCAGCCGATGCCTGCCTTGGCCGGAGACCAAGAGATTTAGCCGTCCGTCGGCAGCATAACCCAAGGGCGCGGCCTGGTCGTCGAGCTTCGCCGCCAGAAGCCCCACACCGCTAAAATCGAGCGGAACCGCGTGCAGGCCGTCTTCAAGCACGTCAATGGCGATCACCCCTTGCAACTTCGCACGGCCGTCGTTGACCGTGATGTCGTAGTCGGAAGAGACGGTCACGGCCGGATGCGGAACGTGCGTTTCCGGGGCCTTCTTGGCTTTCTTGACCAGTTGGTCATATTCCTGCCGCGTCAAGAGTACGCGATGCGGCCCACTCTCCAGCAGAACCTTCAGGTCGGAGATTGGAACGTAGATCTCGCGAGTTTTTTGCGGTTCGCTGGCAGGGGATCCAGCCTGTGCGGCGGCGGTTGCCCACCAAGCGAGTACAGTCATAAGTGCCAGCACCCGAGGAAAATACCACAATCGGTCGGATTGGTCGGATCGGTCCGATTGTGTCGTAATGCTATACTGCTTACTCATGGCTCGCACCTCCATTTTTCGCCGCAGGGGGTGAAGCTATCTCTTTTCGGCTTGCGACCCATGCAGACCCCGTTGTACCAAACGCCGTAACCAGAGCCATCAGCGGCCGATAGAGCCGGAACATTCCCACGATCGACCAGAGCAGTAGCACGATGGCCACGGCCGCGAACAACGGCCCGCCTAGAACGTGCAGTGAGAACTTCGGCCAGAAGACACCCAGCAGCACCAAGGCGACGACAAACACGCCCACGGCGATTACGCGACGCGCCAAGCTCGTTCGCACCAGTACGACACCACCAAGCACCACCACGCCGAAAATCCAGGCGTTGAGCGTCTGATGGTCGAGCGTCCATAGCCTGACGTTACTCTGGGCATCCGGTCGCAGCGTGGAGAAGATCAGCGGTACGCCGTCGAAATGGAAGGTTTTAGCGGCACCCAAAGCACCGCTATTCCCTTCGCAAACCCACTCCACCTTCTTTTCATGCGTTTCTGAGTTGAAGGGCATCCAGCGGTCTTGATATCCATAGCGCCACTGAAAATCCTCGGCCCACGATCCGGCAGTACCCACGACATCTTGCGTGGGAGGCACGAAAGCGCACAGGTAAACCTTTTGCACCGCCGTATCTTCCGAAAACGTCGGCAGCAAGAGAGTTCGCCCACTCTTGACCGTATAGCGGATCTCCAGCACAAATGGCTCGTCGGCGTTTGCGCTCAACAGGGGCACGACGAGCGCGTCGCCCTCGCCTTTCCGCAAGGTTACCAGTTGGCCGTTGATCCGCACCGGGTCGCTGTCAGGGGCGGCATCCGTCGGCAATTGCACGGCCAGCCAGGGGCGAACGCTGCGAATACGGTAGACAGCCTGTACGGCGGTCTCGCCTGCCGGCGTGAGCACCATGCGGCAGACGGCCCGATCGATGCTGGTCCGCTTCACCTCTTCCAGTTCGTAGCGAGTTACCTTGACCGGCAGCGTCCATTCGTCGTAGAACTCGAAGGCTCGCGCGGCTCCGCCCACGGGAGTCGTCAGATCGCGCTGCGGGTCGATGGGCCGCAGGCCCTTGATATCTTCGGCCTCCTGGAAATCGAGCGTTTCCGCCTTGGTTAACACGATCTGGCCAAAGGCCCGATCAACGTCGCGGGGAACAAGCCTCGGCACGGCCACTTCCAGCGACTTGCCCACCTCGAGCTTGTCGAGCTTCTTCTCCCACACCAAATCGATCTGCCCTTCACCCAGCAGTTCACCTTCACCCGTCAGACTCCATGCGACCATGTTCTTGTCTAGGTCGGCGGGAGGCGGGTCGAGGGTCTTCTCGTGAATGCCGGCGGTGGTGTTGCGGAGCAGTGGGGCCACGTCGGCCGGAACGTCGATACGGAGCGATTTCACGCCGCTGAAATGGATCGAGTAATAAAAGGTTGCCTGGTACTTGATGACCCCCTCGTCAATTCGCGCCACGAGCAACTGGCGGATCGTAACTTGCGGCTTGCGCCGCTCGGCCGTCAGGCGGAGTACAACCGGCTCCTGAGTAAACGTAAAGGCCAGCACGGGACGAATCGCAGAAACGCTGGCTGGCGACCGCTCCACGGCAATGCCTTCCGTCGCCTCTTGGTACGACACGGGCCGCAAACCATCGGCCTTGGCTGGGCTAACCCGTAGACTCTCGGGGGCATGTACGATCAGCCTTCCGGACGCGTGCTCGACCGTTGTCTTGGTTGGTTGCGGCAGCGGCAAGTCGATCTCGGCCGACTTACCCGTGGGCGTCAGCAAGTTGGCCTCGTGCAGATCGCGCTGCAACTGCACCCGCAAACCGACGCGTCCCAGGGCCTTGCGAGCCAAATTCACGATAAGATGGTTCTTTTTTTCGCCCTCGACATGAAACGAATCGATCTCGGCTGCCGAGGAGGAGGCCGCGGGCGTTGTCCCGGGCACCGCGGGCACAGCCACCGGCTTGCCAATGACGCTGCGAACTTCAAAACCCTCCGGCACGTCGAGCTCCAGCTTGAAGATGCCAGCCCGCTCGATGGTATAAACGGCCGTCAGATTGAGCGTGAGCTTTTCCGGCTCCAACTGGACATCGACCAGCGAATCGACGGTGATCCGCGGCGCGACTTCCTCAACGGCCAGTTCCAACTCGAACGGCACCGAGGCATAGCGATAGGCGAAGGTCCAAACGGCCGAACGGAGCGTCGGCGGAAGCTCGTTGGCATCGACCTGCAACAGGCCGCTGGTCTTGGTCGCCTCAGCACGCAGGCCCGAGCCGACCTGGGCCACAACGAAACCTTGCTGGCGGCCGACATTGAGGGCCTTGACCACGGGCAGCTTGAGCGACTCAACCCGTTTCTGGCCGGCAATTTTCTCCAACTCGACGACCACCGACTGCGCGGTCTTGGCCGGCTCGAACAACTGCGCCGTAATCTTCTGTACGGTTGAGCCAGCGGCTGGCGGTTCGACCGACCACTGCCGCACGTTGGGATCAAAGACATTGACCACCTTGAAATCGGCCGGGACTTCCAGGGCGATCTGGTTCAATTCCGCGCGGCTGATCGTGTAAGCCAAGGTCGTGCGAGTCCGCGCGATCCCTTCCTGGATCCATACCTGCTGCTCCGACTGCACGTTGGCCAATGCCGTAAGCCCCGTGGCGCCTTCGGACTTGGGCGTCCAGTCGATCCGCACTTCGGGTGCAGCACCGACAAAGGCTAGGATGACCGTCTCGTCCACCTTCTTCTCATTCGGGAGCGTAGGCGTCCCGCCTGCGTCCAGTTTCTTACTCGTAGCAACCGGCGGCACTTCCGTTGCGGCAATCAACGGATGCAGATTGACCTTCACACCCGCCTGCGGGATACGAACCTTCCAACGGCTCACCGCGGCCTGCGGGGCCTGGAACGATACGCAGTTTTGGCCCGGCGAGCGCGTGATCGCCCGGGCATATTCCAGAACCAATTCGATCTGCTCCGGCTGCTTTCCCTTCTTTTCGATCAACAAGCGATGGTCTTCATGGGTGTCCCCCAGTATCCGTGCCGGTTCGTTCTTGATCGTCGCACGGACGATGGCCGCATCGGCCAGCCGCAACGGCACCTCATGCCATCCTTCGGCGAGCAGATCGATCTTCAGATGGGCGGTGACTTGCACAACGTCCTTGGCCACCACGGCCTCGTTTTCGATTTCGGTAATCATCGCGCCCATTGGCGGGCGAGGTTCGGCTGCCGGACGGGTTTTGTCCTGGGCCGCTTTCCAAAGCTCATCGAACTTCTCGTAGGGCAGGAATACGCCGCGGCCATGCTTCTCGAAAACGCCGCGAAGCTTTTCGTAGGGGATGTAGATCTCCTGCTCGCGAAGCGAGCGGTCGGCCTTGGCGTCAGCATCGGCCGCCGTAACAGGGGCCGGTTTTGCCGCCTCGCCTTTGCCGTCCGCGGCCACGGCCGGAGATAAGGCAGGGAAAGAAGCAAACGCCACAATGGCGAATGCACAAACCAACGAACGAAAAATGAGCGCCATAATAGTTCCTCGCAATGCGAAAAGATGGATGTTCCAGTCGATTTCCAGGGCCGACATACCGCTGCGGAGGTAAGAACCCACACCGCAGCAGAGTAAGGTTTGGGGTCGTGCCACAAACTTATACTATACTACCTTACGGGTTCGACGTATGGGAGGTGGGAGAAGTTCCGGGAAAATCGGAGAGTGGTGGAGGAATGTGGCATCCACCGAATTCGGGGCATATTCACAGCATAGGAACTAACCTCGGCATCCCGAAGTTGCCAAGACCTTGACGGTTCCACGGTGCCCGCCGCGCGTGCTTCCCGGACGGAGAACAATATCCACATCCACCGCCAAGGCATTGAGGAGTTCCAGCAACCGCTCCACGGAAAAACCCGAAAACCGGCCGTTCATAAGCTTGGACACGTCAGGCTGCTTTAGTCTAAGTGCTTTCGCTGCCTTGATCTGCGACAGTCCGAGGACTTTTATCCGCTGATAGAGCTGGCGAGTAAGTTCCGCCTTCGTTTGCAGATCATCTGCATTCGGAAGGTCGAGATCGGCAAAAACATTGTCGCTGCCCTCCACGACCAGAATCTTATTGATCAGTTTCATTCGACACTTCCTCGCTCTATCTCTACGCGCCCCGGCAGGGAAACATCGCAAGTCGTCTCTGGCAGTTCCCACCCAACGGACGGGCTTGATATCGGACACGATCACCCCCCAAACTATAGTAAATCTACTATATCCGAGGCCCCTCGTCAATGCGAAACAATCATAGGACTGTGCTTTTCAATTGGACTCCATTGTACATTGTGGTCGTCGGGCCTGATTACATCCAAGGAAAAAACTCTTCCATGTCAGCAGATTGCGCAACAATCCAGACGCGGCGGGGATGCCCCTCCCTCCTCACTCACTCCCCTTCAGCTTTACCTGCGGCAATTCCTTCCAACGGATCGACTCATAATGCTCGATGCGCCCCTTGGGTGCTCGCGTGACCATGGCGGCCATGCCCGGTATTTCATCGATAAGCTTCAAACCCATTTTTGGACCTAACACGCCGACGGCCTTGCTGATGGCATCGGCGGCCATGCCGGTGGGGGCGACGACCATCACGCGGCAATGGTCGGTTAGTGCCATGCCGGTCCGCGAATCGATGATGTGGGAATAACGCTTGCCGGCAATCTCGACGTATTGAACTACGTCGCCCGACGTAGAAACCGCCACGCGGGAAAGTTCGAGATAGCTCAGCGGTTCGCCCTGCGGATTCCCCAGCGGCGGGATGCCGACCCGCCAACCGGTACGGCCCGGCGGTGGATCGCCCAACCGCACGTCGCCACCCGCTTCCACCAAGGCTTGGGGGATGCCGTGCCGCTGGAGTACGGCCAATGCCTCGTCCATGACATAGCCCTTGGCAATTCCGCCCAAGTCGATCCGCATCCCTTTCTTGAGCAGTTCGACCGTCTGGTGCTTGGCATCCAGCTTGATCAACTTGTAACCCACCAGTTCTTGCGCTTGCCGCAGGGCCTGGGGCGAGGGAAGTTCCTTCTGCCGCCGCGCCCGCCGCCAGAGTCGCACCACCGGGCCAACGGTCACATCGAACGCCCCTCCACTCTGCCGGGAAACCTGCTGGGCATGTTCTAAAACTTTCCACAATTCGGGGCTGACTCGCACGGGCTTCCCCTCCCCAGCGGTATCGCAGAGCCGCCGCAACTCACTTTCCGGGTCATAATCGCTGAGGATGCCGTTGAGGGCGTGGACCCGGGAAAAAGCATCTTTGGCCGCCGCAGTTGCGGCATCTGCGTCGGGAGAATATAATACAATCTTGACCGTAACGGCCATTTCGATCTGAGTGAACTCCAAACGGCGGAGTGCCGGTTGGCCCGTCGCCGGTTCGCCCATGGCCGCAGCCGACATTTCCACCCCCACCAGCAACACCATTCCAACGACTCGACCCAGCAGCGTTTTTTCCCACCCAATCGTTTGGGCCGAGCGTCCTCTGATTTCGACTTTTTCCATAGCAGCAGCCCTTGAGGTTTCCATGATTCGATTATTATCTATCCGCAGTCTGTGTCAAAGTGTTTTTCGGATTTTCGCGGTTGTCGCCTTGGTCGGCCTTGTGGCCGACATGCGCGGCACGATTGCGACCGCGGCCGACAAGCCGGCGGTAACAACTTCACCGAGTGTAAGAGGTATTGATCCTGCGATTCGTCTTCCGAATATCATCGGCAAGCCGGTGGTGAAATCGCCGGGCGCGATGGACGGACTGCCCAGCAGTGCTGAATTGGAGCAGATTGCCGAGGCCAAGGCAAAACTTCTCGCCCGGCCGACACCCGAGTGGATGCCGAAACCAGTACTCGAAATTCCCGAGGCTATGGCCACCGATTCGGCCGGCATGAAGGCATACAACGAGCAAGTGCCTGGCACCGACTCGAAGTTCAAGATGGTTCCCATTCCCGGCGGCTCGTTCATGATGGGCAGCCCAGCGAAAGAAAATGGGCATCAGCCGGACGAAGCCCCGCAGCACGAAGTTTCGGTCGAGCCTTTCTGGATGGAAGAGCATGAGGTCACCTGGGCCGAATATGAGTTGTGGGCATTGAACCTCGACAAGCAGCGGCGGAAGTTCAACAAAATTGAGGTCACTGATCGGGACAAGGTGATCGACACGGTTGCCGTGCCGACGAGTCCTTATCAGGAAATGTCGTTCGGCATGGGCAAGGAAGGCACGCCGGCGATATGCATGACGCAGTTCGCCGCGAAAGTCTACTGCCGCTGGCTCTCGGCCAAGACGGGCCGTTATTACCGCCTGCCGACCGAGGCCGAATGGGAATACGCCTGCCGCGCCGGAAAATCGACTGCCTATAGTTTTGGCAACGACCCCGCCAAACTCGGCGAGTATGCTTGGTATACCGAAAACAGCGACGACAAATACCATCGCGTCGCCACGAAGAAGCCCAACCCCTGGGGCTTGTACGACATGCACGGCAACGTCTCGGAATGGGTCATCGACCAGTATGCGATCGACTTCTACGGGAAGACCGCTGGGAAGACCGCCGACAACCCGTTGGCCGCCTGTACCAAGGAGTTTGGACGCGTGGTCCGCGGCGGTTCCTGGGACGACGACCCCGAAAAGTGCCGCTCGTCAACGCGGCGGGCCTCGGAAAAGGACTGGAAGAAGCAAGACCCGCAAATTCCCAAGAGCATCTGGTATCTGACGGACGCCACGTTTGTCGGCTTTCGCGTCATCCGTCCGCTGCGGGCACCGACGGCCGCCGAGGCGATAAAATATGAAATCGACGAAGACCAATTAACCGCCTACAAAGATTATGTGATGGCGCAAGCCAATAAACAGTAAAAAATATCGGACACGGTGTCCTGCAAAAGCTACCCCAATTACCTCGTTTTTCCTCACCCCATTAGGAGCTTTCCATGAGTGACACGAAACATGCCTCGCGGCGTACTTTTCTGAAAGGCACGACGGCCGTGGCCGCCGGGTTGACGCTTTCCAGCTTCGCTCGCTCGGCCCATGCGGCCGGCAGCGACAAGATCAAGGTGGCCCTCATCGGCTGCGGCGGTCGCGGCAACGGGGCCATCGACAACTGTCTCGATGCCGACCCGGCTATCCATGTGGTGGCCGTGGCCGATGCCTTCGAGGCACCGGCTACCAACGCGGCAAAGAACCTCAAGCGGCATCGGCCCGATCGCGTCGATATTTCCGCCGATCGCATCTTCATCGGGCTGGATGCCTATCAAAAGGCGATCGATTGCGGCATCGACATGGTCGTCACGGCCACTCCGCCGGGCTTCCGTCCCTTCATTTACAATGCGGCGATCAAGGCCGGCAAGCACGTCTTCATGGAGAAGCCCTGCTGCGTCGATGCTCCGGGCTTCAATCTGCTCATGGAAACCAACAAGCTGGCCGAAGAGAAGGGCCTCAAGGTTGGCGTCGGTTTCCAACGCCGCCATACGCCCCAGTTCATCGAGACCATCGAAAAAATCCATGACGGTGCGCTCGGCAAGCTCATTCTCCTTCAGGCCTACTGGAACGGCGACGGCATTTGGAATCGGCCGCGTCGCGAAGGCATGACCGAGTTGCAGTACCAGGTCAACAACTGGTATCACTTCTGCTGGCTCTGCGGCGACAATATCTGCGAGCAGCACATCCATAATCTCGACGTCTGCAACTGGGCCATGGACGATCATCCCGTCGAGGCCAACGGCATGGGCGGATGCAGCCGCCGCTACAACGGCGACAAGAAGGGCACGGGCCAGATATTCGACCACCACTTCATTGAGTTCACCTACAAGAGTGGTGCCAAGCTCTACAGCCAGTGCCGCCACATTCCCAATACCTGGGGCCGCGAAGGGCAGCAGGTTTTCGGGACGGAAGGCAATTCCAGCGTGCCCGGCGGCATCAACAAGGCCGGCAAGAGCAAGGAAAATCGCAAAGCCCGCAAGAGCCTCTTCGGCGACTCGATGGTCCAGGAACACCATGACCTGATCAGCGCCATTAAGAACAACGAAAAGTACGTCGAAGGCTGGCATGGCGCCACCAGCAGCATGACGGCCGTGCTGGGTCGCATGGCAACCTACTCGGGCCAAGTCGTCCGCTGGGATGACGCCGTGGCCAAGGGTACGTCGGAGTTCCCCAAGCAACTCGCCTGGGACGCTCCCGCCCCCGTAAAGAAAGACGCCGACGGCAACTACCCGATCCCAATGCCTGGCATTTATAGGGCATACTAACAAACACCCGCCAAGATGCTAGAACTCTTGCACACCAGGCTTTCCAGCCTGACCGTGCTAGCATATTAACGCAAACCATGCACCTCTTGGACGAAACCATCGTCGCGATCGCCTCTCCGCCAGGCGGCGCGGCGATGGGGATCGTGCGGCTAAGCGGTCCGGATCTGAGAAGCTGCCTCGAAGGCTGCTTCCGGCCGGACCCCTTCGTTCATCTACCCTCGCTCACGCAACCAACAGCCGTGCCCGGCTGTCTTTGGCTTGCCGGTTTTGCATCTCCGCTGCCATGCACACTCTACCTCTGGCCCGGCAAACGAAGCTACACGGGCCAACCGGTGGCCGAGGTTCACACCTTCGGTTCGCCACCGTTGCTGGAAGCCGTCGTGCGGGCTGCCTGCTCCGGCGGCGCGCGGCCTGCCGAACCGGGTGAGTTTACGCTCCGCGCATTCCTCGCCGGACGTATCGACCTGACTCAGGCCGAGGCGGTGTTGGGAGTGATCGATGCCACCGGTTCCGCGGAACTCGACGCCGCGCTCAAGCAGCTTGCCGGCGGGCTGGCCGGTCCGTTGAGGCTGCTGCGCGACGATCTGTTGGAACTGCTGGCCCACCTGGAGGCCGGATTTGACTTTGCCGACGAGGATCTGCCGTTCATCACCTCCGAGGAACTTCTGCGGCAACTTGACGCAGCCACCGCCCAGGTCGATCAACTCGTTAAGAGGCTTGCCCTCCGAAGTGAAGCCGCCGTGCGGGTCCGCGTGGCGTTGGTCGGGCGACCGAATACCGGCAAGAGCAGTCTCTTCAACGCGATGGCCGGTCATACCGGGGCCATGGTCTCCGATCAGCCCGGCACAACCCGCGATTATCTCACGGCCGATCTGGACCTTGATGGCCTGAAATGCCAGTTGATCGACACGGCCGGCATTGAGGACCGCCTGCTGGAAAGCGATGCCGCGACGGTCGAGGGTGCCGCGCAGGATATGTCGCACGAGCAACTCCGTACGGCCCACATCCGGGTGCTGTGTCTCGAAGCCGGAAGGGAACTCGACGCATGGGAGCGGGAGACGATCCAGGATAGAATAAGTGTCGCAAGAAAAGTAGCAGGCACACTCCGTGTGCCGTCCGACCCCCGCTCGGCGAGTGGGCAAAACACGACAGTTGTTGATGCGACGATCCCTAGCGAGCCAAACCTGATCGTCGTGCTCACCAAGTGCGACCGGGGGGAATTTTCTCCCAACCACGCCGGGTCAATCTTGGAAACCAGCGCCGTCACCGGCCTTGGGATTCATAAACTCAAGGAGGCGATTCGTTCGGCCGCGGTTCGTGCGGGCGGTCCTCAGACCGACGTAGTCGTCGGCACGGCCGTACGCTGTAGCGAATCATTGCGATTGTCCGCCGCTTCGCTCGATCATGCCCGTGAAGCTGTGCGCGGGGGTCTCGGCGAGGAACTGATCGCCATCGAGGTCCGCGTCGCCTTGAGCCAGCTTGGCAAGGTAGCCGGCGCAGTCTACACCGAAGACGTGCTGGACCGAATCTTCAGTCGCTTCTGCATCGGAAAATAGCACCTATTTCGCGTTGCTCCACTTTTCATAAAGCGACTCGATCTGCTCGGCGGGAGTTTCGCCGTCCCAGGCAGCAATCGCGTAACTCAACTTCAATTTTGCACCGGCCTTCAACACCAGCGGCTCTTTCCAGAGATTGAGCGTCGCCGAAAGATAGGCAAACGGAGAACTCATCGTGAACATCTTGTTCGGATAGCGAGGATTCGAGGGGTGGTCGAAGATCGCCACCGTCACCGGCTTGCCGTCAGCCTTCGCGGTATATGCGCACCACTTGGCCGCAACGAGCCGCTCACTGCCGCGGACAACCTCACCGGGCCGTTTTGCCGAATTGAAAAAACGCCCGCCGGTATCCATCGACTTCAAAAAACGCATTCCGAGGCCGTAGTAGTGATGTCCGTCGAGTTTCACGGCATCAATGCCTTCGGCGGTGGAAAGTTCCGTGTTCCACACGACCAACGTAACGGGCGTGGGCATCTTTGGCGAGACGACTCCGACTTCGCGCCGTTCGACAAGGAGCTTCTTGCCATGCGCATCAATCCAGTCGAGAGTCTGGATAAGCTTGGTGCAGGAAGCGTCAAGGAACGAACCCGTCATGTTAAGAGACGAACGAGGCTTTTGGGTTCCGGTACCTGCCTCCTCGCCCCAGAAATCAACGCCGTTCACCCCGAGGGCGAACATCAACCCATGATGATGCTTGTGGTCGGCCGGTGAATCGCGGAGAATCTGCACGCCGCTGGGCGTACTCAGTTCCCGGACATAGGGCTTCATGGGCGAGGCCGTCGTGCGATATTCCAAAACCGTGCGAGTGCCGTCACGGATCGTGAAGCTGCTCGGTTTTGTGGCGACCTGGAGTGAGGTTGGCCCCGTTGAGGCAATCTCGCCGGACCGCGCTGTCGGGCCGGCGATCAAGGCCAAGACGATCATCGAAAACGCGCTAGATAGCATTCGCATGGTGTTGCCTTTTTCTACTTGATTTGCGCCTGGATGATTGGCCATTGCTTCAAGAATGCCTCGGCCATAAGAGCGTGGCCAAGGCCGTTGGGATGGATTGGATCGCGGCCGTGGGCCTCCCGGACCTTGGGGAGCATTGCCCCACGCAGGTCAACGACCCAGACATCCTTGCGACCATTGAGCGTCAGCAGCCACTTGGCGTAGCGGGCCATGACATAATCGTAATACGGATACGGTGTCTTATAGCCGAATTTGTTCGGATCCTTCGCTGCTTCCGCTTCCGCCACGGCATCCGCCTTGGCCACGATCGCTTCCTTAGCCGCCTCGTCGCTCCCCGCGGGAAACGGGCCTGAGAAGGCATAGGGCGGTGCCGTGAGTAGAATCACGCGGGCACCGGAGGCATGCACCTTCTTGATGAATGTCTCGATGCCTGCCTGATAGGCTGCAAACCGCTTTTCACTGAAAGGATGATAGATTCCGCAATTGATGCCATAACAGGCCACAACCCAACAAGGTTTGTTTTGCTTAAGCTCCTCGTCAAGCCGCGCAAGCACACAGGGCCGCCGCCCCGGGTGGTAGGCCTCGCTGAGGTCGGAGACCGTTTCGCTGTTGCGTCCGTGATTCACCACGCGCCATGAATTCGGCGGGGCCTGCTTTGCCAGTTCGGCCTCGATCATTCGCACATAGCCACCCGCCCGGGTGATGCTGTCGCCCAGGAAAAGGATCGTTTTGGGAGCGGCTTGCTCCACTTTCGGCTCTTCGGCTCTCGCCGACCCAATCCATCCGAAACCGATCAAAACGATCCCGACGATAATGCCCAGTCTTGCTCGCATGTCTGAATACTTTCTTTTTGTGAAGTTAGGAGTTAGGAGTTAGGAGTTGGAAGTTAGAGGTTAAGTTTACCGTGATCGTCTCACGATTGCAAACCCCGAGCAGGAATTCACCGCGAAAGACCGCAAAGTGCGCAATAGAAAGAAGGTTTGTTTCTTTGTGTTCCAGCGTTCTTTTGCGGATAATCCCTGTGGCTCGGTCGGGAGACCTGTCACAACAATGGGCGAATCTTTTTCCTTCTGCGCGATTTGCACCACTTGCGGGAGTGTGTCCGTCCGCCTATGCTGACAGAAGAGTCGAATAGGCTAGCCCTCACATTCCCACGGAGATTCACAAAATGATGAAAATTTCACCGACCTTGCTGCTCGTCCTCTTGGCTACCTCTGTTGCGCTGGCTAAAGAGCCGCAGAACACGCCGGCGAATGGCCCCAAGGGGTTCACCTGGCAATCCCCGCTTCCGGAGGATTGCCCCTTCCAGAAATCAACCAGCCTGACGGGCGTTTATTTTACCGGTCGCCACAGCAATTACCACTGCGGTGACACCTGGTATCCCTGCTGGGACAGCAATGGCAACCTTTACTCGCCTTGGACCGACGGCAGGACGGACGGAGTTGACTGTTCTTCAGACGGCGGTGCGGGTGCCAGGACCGCTCACGCCGTGATGGTCGGTGACGACCCGCTGAAACTTACGATCCACAACACCTCCCCACCAAAACAGGCAACGGCTTTGCCTTATAAGGGCCGCTATCCGGCCGGATCGCTGATCCACAACGGCATCTGGTACTATGGCACCTATTGCCTCGGGCCTGACGGCGGGTACAAGCACAACGGGGTTACCTGGAACTGGCCCAATCTCGGGCCAATGCCGGGTTTCCAGATCTCCCGTGATTATGGCAAGACTTGGGAGCCGTCTCCCCTCACGCCCGCAAAGCCGTTGTTTCCCGAGCCGCGGAAGTTTCTCGGTCCGGTCAAAATGGGCGCGCCCCATTTTGTCGATTTCGGCAAGAACATGACACAGTCCCCCGACGGCAATGCCTACTTGCTGGGCATGGGCGCGGAAGAAAATGATCCCAAGCCGCGGCCCTGTCTCAAGCCTGGAAAGCCGGGCCAGTTGTTCGAGGTGGTCGAGGGTTGCACCAGCGACTTTGCCCATGCCAACTTGAGCTGGATCACGGCCGATCAAGTCTATATGGCGCGCGTCAAACCCTCGCCGGAGACGATCAACGACCTCAAGGCTTATGAGTTTTTCGCCGGCCATACCCCGGACGGCAAACCGATCTGGACAAATAGCTTTGAGAAAATCAAGCCGCTGATCGAATGGAACAACCACATGGGCTGTGTCACCGCTACCTATATACCCGGTTTGAAGAAGTATCTCATGTGCGTTACTGACGGTTGGCCGACTGCCGCCAAAATGACCTCCTATATTCTTGAGGCCGATGCCATCACCGGCCCCTGGCGCATGGTGTCCTACATGAAGGACTTCGGGGAGCAAGGTTACTTCCTCAATTTTCCGAGCAAGTTCATCAGTCCCGACGGGCGGTCCCTCTGGCTCTGTTATTCCGCGAATTTCAGCCCCGGCTGGAATGGCGTGAAGCTAGGCGTCAATCCTCCCGGAGGGCGATACGGCCTATGCTTGCACGAGATCAAACTAATGACACCGGAATAGCCATAATTTCGTTTCACGCAACCCGCCGCACGTCCTCGAACTGAATCTGATGCAAGCGGCGATAGAGTGTGCAGCGGTCGAGCATCTCCTGATGCGTGCCGACGTCGATGATCTGTCCGGCTTGCATGGCAACGATGCGATGGGCCAGCGAGAGGATCGCCATGCGATGCGTGATGAGGATCGTCGTCCGCCCGCGGGTGAATTCCTCCAGCACTTCCTGGATCGCCTGCTCGCTTTCCAGATCAATCTGGCTGGTCGCTTCGTCGAGGATCAGAATCGCCGGGTCGCGAAGGATCGCGCGGGCCAGGGCGATGCGCTGCCGCTGGCCGCCGGATAGCCGGCCGCCAAGCGTGCCGACCACGGTCTCGTAGCCGTCGGTCAACTCGGATTCAATAAAACGGTGGGCATGTGCTCGCTGGGCCGCTTCGATCACCTCGTCGCGGCTTGCCCGAGGACGGCTGTAACGGATATTATTGAACACGGTGTCGTCAAACAACAGCGGCTCTTGCGTCACCAGACCGATCTGCCCGCGAAGCTCGCGCAACCGGAGATCGGTCAAGGGTATTCCATCCAGGCAGATTTTGCCTTCGATCGGGTCGGCAAAACGCGGGATCAAATTGGCCAGCGTCGACTTGCCGCAGCCGTTGGGACCAACGATCGCGACCGTCTCGCCGAAGGGAATTCGCAACGTCACGCCCTCCAGCACCCGCGTGCCGGAATGATATTCAAACGATACGCCCTCAAAGGATAGCTCGCACCCATGCCGCGGACAAGAGACAGGATTTCTCGGGCTGCGGATGAGCGGCTCGCGGTCAAGGCGGGTGAAGATCCGGTCGCTGGCCGCCGCGCCGCATTGCAGCCGGCTGAAGATGTCCGAGAACTTTCGCACCGGGTCGGCCGTGCCGAAGAGAAAACCATAGAAGAGCAAGAGCGAACTGAGGTCCAGTGGCCGCGAGGTCAAGGGGATGCCCAGCAACTGGGTTTCGCCCTTGAGTACCATCCACACCCCGGCCAACAGCGCAAGGCAAACGGTGAGGATGCCCATGAATTCGGTAATCGGGTGCGAAAGGGAATCGTAGCGGGCGATCTTCATCGACTTGCGGTAATAGTCCTTGCTGCGGAGGTGGAACCGTCTGCGCTCGTAAGGCTCGCCGGTAAAAGCCTTGACGATCTTGATGCCGCGGAAGGTCTCTTCCAATACGCTGAAAATCTGCACCATCTGCTCCATTGCCCGGCGATTGGCCCGCTTGAGCATCTTGCTCAGCCAGCGGATGGCCAGCGCGGCCAGCGGGACGACGATCAGCGAAAGCAGCAAGAGCCGCCAGCAGACGAATGCCGCTCCTACCAGGCAGGCGATCATCTTCAGCGGCTCACGGATCAGTTTTCCAAAAACCGTTTCTAGTCCCCCACTCACGTTGGACATGTCGCCCGTGAAGCGGCTCATCAGATCCGATGAGCCTTCCTCATTGAACGTGGCCAGGTCCAAACGCAAGGTGCGGCGGTAGAAGAGCTTTCGCAGATCGAAAGTGGCCAGGTTCGATAACCGAGCCACCAGCACATTGTTGGCAATCAGCAGGCCGCTTTTTAGGACGGTGCCGACAAGAAGGACGCCCATGAGTATAACGAGCGTCTGAAACGGGTCGTTAGGCAGGTAACGATCGAGATAGGGCATGGCCCAGACGTAAGACTCATTTGCCCGCGATTCAATTTCGCAACGTGTCCGCAGGTGGCGGAGTGCCGCTTCGAGTTTTGGCTGCTGCGGAGGCTCTGCTGCGGCAATTTGGGCCTGGATCTTTTCGATCTGCTCGCCCAGATCGCTGACCGCCTGACTGCTGCGATCGACTTCATCGGCAACCCAGTTCTGGATCGACTTCCCTTCCAGAATAACCTTGACGAACGGATAGACCGCTCCGATATTGCCACCCCAGAGCACGGCCACGCCCAGCGCGCTGAGAACCGCACCCAGCAGGGTCAGGCGATAGCAACAGGCCATTAGGAGAACACGGCGGAAGTTTTTCATAGCGGACAATCTGAGTTGGAAAGACAATCTAGCCCAGGCACTTGTGCCTGGATCTGGATGCCAAGGAATCTGTATTTCCTAGGCTTCCACAAATCACAAGTAGCTTCTTATCAAAATTAGCCCCCTGAGCCAATACCGACTCGCACTACGCCGAAACTTATGCAACAATAACGACAAAGAGTAGAGAGTAGGATGGACTTCCAAGTCCGTCCTAAACTCGCACTACGCCGAAACTTATGCAACAATAACGAGATGGAAGACTGGGAAGTGATCGTCATTGGAGGGGGTGCTGCCGGTTTGATGGCGGCCAGCCGAGCGGCCGAACAGGGACGGCGGACCCTGCTTCTGGAGAAGAAAAGGCGTCCTGGCTCAAAAATCCTTATATCCGGCGGGTCTCGCTGCAATCTCACGCATGCCCTGGATGTACGCGGTTTCGTCGAGGCTTTTGGAACCCAAGGGCCGTTTCTCCATTCGGCCTTGGCTGCCCTGGGGCCTGAGCAGCTTGTCGATCTGTTCGAGGCCGAGGGGGTTGTCACAAAGGTCGAATCGGACGGAAAAATCTTTCCCGTCAGTGATCGGGCTGAGGATATCCTGGCAGCACTGCTAGCACAACTCCGTCGAAGTGGTTGCGTCTTGGCCGTCGATGAACCCGTGCAGTCGATCGCGCCCTGTCCGGCCGGCCTGGGGGTGGTCACGTCCAAGCGGACGCTACGGGCGGAGTCTGTCATCCTCACGACCGGAGGGCAATCGTATCCCGGCAGCGGTTCGACGGGCGACGGTTACCGTTGGGCGGCCGAGCTGGGGCATGCGATCGTCCCGTTGCGGCCCGCCTTGGTGCCGATCACTTCCCACGCCCCGTGGGTCTTGGGGCTGCAAGGCATCACGATGCCGGATGTCTGCGTGCAGGTACTCGAACCGAGCGACGACGCAGCTCGGCCGATCTGTCTGGCTCAGCAACGAGGCTCACTGCTGTTTGCCCACTTTGGCGTGACGGGACCAGCCGTCTTGGATGTCAGCCGTGCGGTCAGCGGCCACGCGAAGCCGCGAGGGCTCGTATTGCGATGCGATCTGCTGCCCGATCGCAAGGCAGATGCGTTGAAGGCCGAGTTCCAGGAAGAATGTGGCGGGGCAGGCCGGCGATTGGCCCTGGGAATTGTCGCCCGCTACGTACCGCTACGTCTTGCCGAGACGGTTGCCGCTCAGGCGGGCCTCGATCCCGGGCGTCGCGCGGCCGAGGTCTCGCGGAACGAGCGGCAGCAACTGGTCACTTGGCTCAAGCAGTTTGATATCCCGATCAGTGGCACCATGGGATTCAACAAAGCGGAAATCACCGCCGGCGGCGTCGCTTTAGATGAGATCGATTCGCATAGGATGGAAAGTCGGCTCGTGCCCGGGCTGTTTTTTGCCGGCGAGATCCTGGACGTGGACGGTCCGATCGGCGGTTACAATTTTCAGGCCGCCTTTAGTACCGGATGGCTGGCTGGCGAGAGTGCATGAGGACTCGTGAGAGGCAACCCAGGGATGAACTGCTGGGCCTTCGGCACAAACCCTACGCCCACGGCTGCAGGTTCGGCCCGGGTCTCCCGACCCCGCCGCCAACCATTCATTTCCCTACGCCAACGGCGTTATATCCCCTGGCCCAGGGAAGGGTTGCCGCGCGGTTCGCTGGGCAGGAACCTTTTAGCGTGAACCAAGTGGACGCCGACTATATGCACCCGGTGTGTCCCATGACAAGCAGGGAACCTTGAATTGCCCGATGGATTTCCTTCCGGTGGATCGGGACTTCGCCCGGGGCGACGAAACCAAGTTTCACTCGGTCCCCTCGCATTTCCAGCACGGTAACTCGGATGCCGTCGCCAATGACGACTTCTTCTCCCAGCTTGCGGCTAAGAACCAACATATCAATTTTCTCCTTGCAACAGAATTCTTCGATTCGCCGGGCGCGGGATTGCGCCACGGTCTTGGACAAGAGTAGGCAAAACCAGGTGTGCCAAAAAACGGTTTACTGTCCGTCTTTTCCGCCACATCCGACTACAACCAAGCTTATAGGGCGAAAACGAGCCAGAATTGTCACGGCACGATTCCATCGATTAGTCCGCCCTTACCTCGACCTTATTCCTCGGCACAGCCTGGGAAATTTTCATCCCGTCCGTCAAAAATGTCGATCTTTAACGGTTAGCGATACTGCGTCGAGGGCAATGAGCAGTTAGTCAAGGAGAAAATTGACCATGCTGAAAAAAGCTTTGATTGTCGGCGTTATTCTGGGAGCCATCGTGCTTTCGAGTTCCCCGGCTCAAGCCGGAGGGCCCCATATCGGAATTGGGATTGGGATCGGCGTACCCGTCTATCGTCCTTATCCGCACTATTACGGATACCCATACCCTTACTATCCGCGCCCGGTGTATGTCGTCCAGCAGCCGGTTTATGTGACGCCGCAGGGGGTGCCCGTTTACCAGCAATCGGCTCCGGTCCCACAGCAGTACTACTATGCGCCGTCGTATCCGGCAGGTTCGGCACCGACCTATGCGGCACCAGGTTCGCCCCCGCCGCTGCCGGTGCCACCTCCCCCTGCTCCTGCCCCGGCAGGAACGGAATTCTAAGAGGCTATCCGAAAACTCCCCTCTCCCTTCGGGAGAGGGGCAGGGGGGGAGAGCTTTTCGCTGAGTAACGTGGCGAACTGCTGTCTTGCCGGTTCGCCCAGGACGATTAAGCCGTTTTCAGCCAGTTGAGAACACGAAGCCCCGCAACACGGCGGAAGTGGGCGTCGTTGTTCGTTACAAGGGTGGCATCCAGTGCCAGCACATGCGCAGCGATCAGAAGGTCCATCGATCCAATTGTTCGCCCCTGACTTTCTAACGTATGTCGGATTCGACCGTAATGTTCCGGACTTACGATGGCATCGTAAGCGAAAACCTCGAACGGAGCCAACACTTTTCGGACGGCCGCAATTTCAGTCTCGTACATTCCACTGTTTTGCGAGCCAAACTCGAGTTCCGAAACCGTCACCGCGGACAGTCCCACCGAATTACCCGCGGCCTGGGCCTTCTGACAATGCGCCATGAGGATTGCGGCTTGCTGCCGGCTTTTTGCCCTGCTTGCCGTTGTCTTCAAGCCGCGGATCAAAAAAATGAGCAAGTCGGTATCGAGTAAATAGATCATTCCCGCCAATTCCGTTTCTGTGCCTCGGGCTGCTGCCGGCCCTTGGACATGAAATCCTCCGATAGCTCCTGAACACCTTCGAGAAACAGCTCCCAGGGATCGCGGGAAATGACAAGAAAGCCTTCCGGGGTCTTCTTCAAATAGACCTCATCGCAGTCCACGCGGAATTCCTTCGGAAGGCGAATGGCTTGGCTGCGTCCGTTCTTGAAAACCTTAGCCGTCTGCATGATGTGGATTCCCTTCGCATGGATGGGCTGATATATACCAAATGATAGATCACAACGGGCCGGTTGTCAAGACGGTTTAAGGGAAGAAAGGGAGAAGGGTGCAGGAACGTACTCCGGCAAGCTGAAGTGGTTTGGGAACTCGGGTTGCGGATTTGACAGGTGGAGGTTAGATTTGGGGCGTACTTGGGCAAGTTGGAACCTTTGGAAAGAAATCTACGATGAGCAAGGACGCTCGAAACGGCGATTTGGAACTGACGGCAGAGGAAAAAGCGAAGTTCAGCGAACTGGTGGCATTGCTGGCAGAGCGTGGCTTCGGGGCGGCTGGACCGCCGCGGGAAACCAGCTTTGCACAGATGGAACGGTTTGGGCATCAAGCTGGACAGATGGTGGCCCGGGCGATCGATGCCCGACTGGCTGAGCAGCATGCGGCGCACTTCGCGGGCGAGGAGCCCTGTCATGCCTGCGGTGAGAAATATCTGCCGAAAGAGAACCTGCACGATTTGGGGTTACAGACAGAGGACGGCGAAGTCAAACTTCGCGAG
>JBAWVO010000002.1:0-57679 GCA_037147235.1 Planctomycetota bacterium
CCCCCCCCCCTTTGGGAGAGGGGCAGGGGGTGAGGGCAACTCGCTCCATCGCAGAGGACATGACGCTCGCCCGATGACCGAAATCAAATCTTTCCGAACTTTGCCTGATTCGCAACCAACGAGGCACTATGTGAATCGTTCGGCGTTGCTGACGTCGCTCCTTGGACTCGTGGTTCTGGCGGGCGGCGGTTACCTTTGGTATCAGTTCTCGCTGAGCCGCAACGCCAAGACCTTGTACAACTATGCCGAGCAATGTGCCGAAAAGAAAGACTACCCTGCCGCTGCCGCTCAATTTGCCCGCTATCGGCAGTTCTGCCCCAATGACGCCGTGGCCCGCGTTCGCCTCGCTGAGACTTATGACCTTGCTTATTCCAAGCTCGGCCGAGTACAACAGACGATTGAACTCTACCACGAGGCATTGGGAGTAGCTCAGGAGAATCAGAAGGGATCGATCCGCTGCCGTCTTGCCGAACTGCTACTGGAAACGCGGCAGTACGTTGTCGCGGCGGACGAGGCCGAGGCGATGCTCAAGCAAGAGCCGAAGAATGCTCAAGCCGCAAACTTGCGGGCAAAAGCCCTTTACGGCCAGGCTTGCCAAGGCACATTCAAGGGCAAACCCGGCGACGTGGGAGCAAGTCTTGAAACTGCGCTATCGCGTAACCCGGGCGACCAAGATACGGCCTTGATTCTGGCTCGGATTTACAGGGAGGAGCCACAATATCTCAGCGCGGCGGCCCACGCTCAGCGCGTGGCCGAGCGCGAGAAGGCGGCGGACCAGATCCTTGATCGAATTGTCGCCGCCCACCCCGGACAGCATGAGGTTTACTTGGCCCGTTATCAATATCGCCTGCAATACCATTTGCCGGGAGCGGACGACGATCTGAAGGAAGCCCGGCGTCTTGGTTTGGAAGATTCCGATGTCCGCCTTGCACGTGCGAGGCAATCCTTACGGGATCCTTGAGTACTGAGAAAATTTTTAACACTTGACAAATTACTTGGAATTGTAATTATTACTGGTATGCGTAGCGAGGTTGAGCGTTAGGGGAAAAGTGGATGATAAGAGAAGCAATAAATTGAGTGTTATTAAGAATGCATCCTGATAAGGAGGTCGCCATGGCACTGACGAGCAGTATTACAACCCAAAACCAGCATTACCGGCGCGGTGAGGCCAGCAAATCGGTAGACACTCACGTTATTCAACGCGCAGACTATTTTCGTTGGAAGGTCGCCCTTGACCTAGCCATCGCTTGTTTGCTTCTGATCCCTGTCAGTATTATGATTGCCATCCTGGTACTGCTGGTCTGTATGACTTCCCGGGGTCCGGGAATCTATCAACAAATTCGCGTCGGCAAGCATGGTCGCCGCTTCATGATTTATAAGATTCGTACCATGCGAGTCAACGCCGAGGCCGCTAGCGGGCCTGTCTGGACACAGTCCGGCGATCCCCGCGTGACTTTTCTGGGAGTCCTCCTGCGGAAGCTGCACCTTGATGAGTTGCCGCAACTCTTCAATGTACTCCGCGGCGAGATGTCGTTCGTCGGGCCTAGACCGGAGCGGCCTGAATTCGTCCGCGTCCTGTCTGAGACCGTCCCGCGTTATCGTGATCGACTCCTCGTCCGGCCGGGCATCACCGGCCTGGCCCAAATCAATCTTCCTCCGGACTCCGACCTGATGAGCGTCCGCCGCAAGGTCGCTCTCGACCTGGACTATATCGGACACGGCAACTTGTGGCTCGACGTCCGACTGCTGCTTTGCACCGCATTAAGAGTTTTCAAAGTGCCAGAGGGCTTTCTGGTATGGATTCTCGATTTACAGCGGCCCGAACCGCTGGCCGCAATCAATGCCTCGGGCGAAGCCTGCTCGGGGCCGGAGGAAGCCACGCCGGGAACGATCTTGCTGCAAGCAGCCCAAGCCTCAATGTCCAACGGTGCGCCGCGCAAAGATTTCCAACCTGTGACTTCCCATAAGCCCCGGTAAGGACCGGCGAATCGAGTAGCAGGCACACTCCGTGTGCCGTCCGCCCATGCTCGGCGTGTACGCGAAAAACGACACATTGATTCGCCGGTACTAAGCCCATCATAACGTGGAATTTGTCAACGCATTTACGATTTTAGCAGGCACACTCCGTGTGCCGTCCGCCCATGCTCGGCGCGTACGCGAAAAACGACACATTAATTCGCCGGTACTAAGCCCATCATAACGTGGAATTTGTCAACGCATTTACGATCGACGTCGAGGAACACTTCCAGGTGTCTGCCTTTGAAGCGACGATTGCGCGCAACCAGTGGGGCGACTTTCCCAGTCGGGTCGTTGCCAATACGAAGCGATTGCTCGCCTTGCTCGCTGAACATGCCGTCAAGGCGACGTTCTTTGTTCTCGGCTGGACTGCCAAGCGGCATCCCGCGCTGGTCCGCGAGATTGAGGCCGCCGGCCACGAAATTGCCTCCCATGGTTTCTGGCATCGCATTGTCTACGATCAATCACCCAACAAGTTCCGCGAAGATATCCGCCTCGGTCGTGATGTCCTGCAAGAGATCGTCGGCCACCGTGTCACAACCTATCGAGCCCCCAGTTTCTCAATCACGCGGCGTTCGTTGTGGGCCAGGGAAATCCTCGTTGAAGAGGGCTTTGATGTCGATTCCAGCGTCTTTCCGATCCATCACGACCGTTACGGCATCCCCGACGCCCCGTTGGACATTCATCGCATCGATACGCCCGCCGGCCCGTTGTGGGAGTTTCCACCATCGGTTGCTTGCATCGGTGGGATGCGACTCCCGGTGGGCGGCGGCGGTTACTTTCGTCTCTACCCGCTACGTTGGACGACGGCCCTGCTTCGCCGTATCCATCGATTGGACCAGCGGCCCTTCATGTTCTACATGCATCCATGGGAAGTCGATCCAGGCCAACCGCGGATCGCCGTCAAGTCGCGGTTGTCGCGATTTCGACACTACGTCAATTTATCGGGTACGGAAGCCAAACTTTCAACGCTGTTCCAACAATTCCGTTTCGCTCCCGTCGCCGAAGTCATCCGCTCGGTCCGGAATATTTAGGGTCTTCCGGTTTTGTGTGTGTTTACAGCCGTAGGGTGGGGAGAGTGAAACGAGCCCCTATACGATCCAACTTAAGGATTTTACCCGTTCCACCCTACAATGTGTCCGGTGCCTCGAAGCTGGAAACTCGTGCCCATTCATTCCCTACGCCAACGGCGTTATGTCCCCTAGCCCAGGGTTGCCGCGCAGCAGCTACCCTGGGAAACGGTATCCATGAAACCTTTCCTACGCCAACGGCGTTGTGTCCCATTCTTGGAGTCGGCCATTTCTCTGCGATCCAATCATTCGTGCCGTCCTGGGGACATAACCCCATTGGGGTAGGGCCTCGTTTATTCCTGTTCCCAGGTAGTCGCTACGCGGCAACCCTGGGCTAAGGGACAGAATCCCTTTGGAATTCCGAGCTTAAGTTGGTTCGTATGGGGACGAGTGAAACACGCCCACTATTTTTGATTCGCTGGTTTTAATTCAATTTGATCGACTCCATCTCCATCCCCATCCCCATCTCCATCTCCATCTCCATCCCCATCTCCACCTCCACGCCCACCTCCACGCCCACCTCCACGCCCACCTCCACCACCCGCGAAGTTTCCACTTCGCCGGCGGTCACTTCCCCGCTCTCGATCAGCGTCGTGGTACCGGTACGTAACGAAGCTCCATTCATCGGACGGACTCTGGCGTGCCTGCTCGCCCAGGACTACGATCCCTCCCGGTTCGAGATCCTCGTCATCGACGGGGAGTCGAGCGACGGCACTCCGGAAATCGTCTCGCGCATGGCGAAAAATCACACCAATCTGCGGCTCTTCCCGAACCCACGACGTTTGTCGAGCGCGGCGCGGAACATCGGTATTCGCAATGCCCGGGGTGAAGTGGTTTTGGTGGTTGACGGACATTGTGAGTTGAAGGACCAGCAGCATCTCTGCCGCTTGGCTGCCGCCTTTGAACGTAGCGGGGCTGACTGTGTTGGTCGGCCACAACCGCTCGACATAGCCGGTGCCACCACGCTACAGCGGGCCATCGCCGCAGCCCGCTCCTCCCGCCTGGGGCACCACCCGGATTCGTTCATCTACTCGTCCGAAGAGCAATTCGTTCCGGCGAAGAGCGTGGCCGTGGCCTACCGCCGCAAGGTCTTCGATCTGGTTGGGGTTTTCGACGAGGCATTTGATGCCTGCGAAGACGTGGAAATGAATCATCGCATCGACCGTGCCGGGCTAACTTGTTTCTTCACGCCCGATGCTGCCGTCCACTATGCCCCACGGGGTACGCTGGGCGGCCTTTTTCGGCAACTTGTCCGCTACGGCCGCGGCCGCGTGCGGCTCTTGCGGAAGCACCCCGACACGTTTTCGCTTGGCAGCATGTTGCCGGGACTATTTGTGGCTGGCGTGCTGTTAGGCCCGTTCGCCGGTTTGGCCTGGATGCCGCTGGCAACGGTCTATTTTTCCGTGCTTTTGCTCTACGCGACGATCCTTCTGGCCGGATCGATCGCCGTCGCCAGCCATGCCAAGGACTACCGCTTGATTTTCTGGCTGCCGCTGGTCTTTGCGACGGTGCATGTAGGTTCGGGGGTGGGGCTGCTCTGGGAGTTGCTCCGGCCAGCCAAACGCATGACGGCCGTGGCAGAAAACATCCGATCGTGAATCTTCTCAGTTTATCACTTCTGGTTTTTTGCATCGCATCGGTGGCGGTGGCGGTTTTCGTTTGCCTATACCACCTGGGCCTAATGGCCGTTGCTTTCTTCTGCCGCGGCAAAAGCCTCTCTCGCAACATTGCGCCCACCCATACATTCGCCATCGTTATTCCGGCCCACGACGAAGAGACGACGATCCAACGGACGCTCGATTCCTGCGCCGCGCTCGACTACTCCCAAGAGAAGCTCGCTGTGTATGTCATTGCCGACAACTGCACCGATCGCACGGCAGACGTGGCACGGCAATTCGGTGCCGCTTGCCTGGTCCGGCAGGACGAACACAATCTCGGCAAAGGGTTTGCCTTGGAGTGGGCGTTGCCGCAGGTCTTGGCTGCTGGGCACGACGCAATTGTCGTGCTGGATGCCGACTGCACGCTCGATGCGAATTCGCTTCAGGTACTCGATGCCTATTTACAAAAAGGCTTGCAAGCCCTGCAAATGAACAACGTGGTTGGCAACCCAGACCACAACGCCACAAGCTACTTGCTGGCCATCGCGAACAAGCTGGAGAACGACTGGTTCTATTCCCCAAAATCTACTCTCGGTCTGGCGGTCAATTTGCGTGGCACGGGCATGGTTCTTCACCGCAGTATCTTATCTCGGTATCCTTGGAAAGCCCGATCCGCGGTTGAGGATGCCGAATACAGCTACCGGCTATTCCGGGGGGGAGTAGGTGTCGCGTTTGTGTCGGAGTGCAGTGTTCTATCGGACTCGCCAGCCGATCGCGTCCAACTTGCCGTGCAACGAACTCGCTGGATTGGGGGAGGCTGGCACTTGGCTTGCGTCCAAGGGGTGGGGCTTGTTCTCGAGGGCCTGTCAAAGCGGCATGGATTGCTGGTGGACGCAGGGTTCACGTCCTTTGTCTTGAGCCGTCCTCTCGTCCTGCTTCAGTTGTTGCTGACTTTGATCGCCTGTTGTGCGCTATTGGATACCGCGTACAGTCACATGGCGATCCCGCTATTGATCACTACGTCCATGGTTGCAACAGGTTACGTGTTTTATGGACTGACCGGCGCGGTGCTACTTGGTCTGACACCGCACCGCATCGCCATGCTGTTTCGTCTGCCTCCACTTGTTGTTCGCTACGTGGTCATGGCGCTCGTGGTGCTTTGCTCGTCTAAAACCGTGTCCTGGACACGAACACCTCGCTCTTGAACCCCACGGGAATTGGCTGCAAGCCGCGTCTCCAATGAGTTTTAAGGGTATACTGAAATCCTGGATACCGTCGCGATTCGTCATCCGCAAACTGCCGCCGGCAGCGGATCAAAGTATACTGCTCACCTTCGATGATGGCCCTCACCCGGAGATTACGCCAGCAGTTCTTGATCGACTCGATCAATACGGAGTACGCGCCGTATTCTTTGTTGTTGGCCGTTGCATTCAGCAAGCACCCCGGTTGCTCCGAGAAATTCTCGATCGAGGCCACACGCTCGGCAATCACACTTTCCGGCATGACAATGGCCGGCAATCGGGTTTCAGGGAGTATCGCCGGGATCTGCGGGAGTGTCAGCAAGCGATTCGTGAACAGTGTGGTTTTGAACCGCGGCTGTTTCGTCCGCCCCTTGGTATTCTCTCTCCTACGACCCTTGTTGCTCCCTGGATTGAGGGGATGCGGATCGTAACCTGGTCCGTGGACTTGGAGGATTGGCGCTGCCGCCGCGCGGAGGAAGCATCCCTGCTGGGAGAACGATTGGGGAATCTCGTCGTTGCTGGAGATATCGTGCTCCTGCACGATGACAATCCATGCGTTCTGCAATTGCTCGATGCCTTCCTACCGGTGGCGGCCAAAAGGAAAATCGACCTGCAACGCGGCCTTGCTTCCTTGCAGGGTTTGAAACCGGCCACAATCGGCCCATGAGTCGGAACAAGCGTCTCTAGTACCATGTCGAGTTTTTAGACTATTATGAAGACAATAACAATCAACTATTCAGGGCTTGATAAATTAAAGCGACACCTGTCGATATGTTTACCGCGAATAGGCCTAGTTAGAGGAGTCAACCTTGTTTTATGTGCTATGGCTTACATGCTAAAAAGTCCTTACGCATGGGGCAAACCTGCATTTCTGAAAATTGAGCCGTCGAGTGTTTGTAACTTAAAATGCCTTGGTTGCAGACAAGGAAATCCTTCCGGTCTTGTAGATTTGGCACCTGGGTTTATGACTTTAGATACCTTTAAGGCAATATTAGATCAAACTGGAAAGTATCTTGTTGAGATATCGTTTTATCTCTGGGGTGAGCCATTACTTAATAAACATCTTGCCGAAATGATTAAATTGGCTTCAAAGAGAAACATAGCCTCAGTTGTGAGCACTAACTTGCATTTCATGGATGAAAACATTGCACGTAGCTTGATAGATGCTGGACTAACCAGAATTATTGTCGCGTTGGATGGCATGAGTGCAGAGACCTATGAGGCTGTACGTTTGGGTGGGGATTTTGGTAAAGCAAAAAAAGGACTAGATACGTTATGCAGAGTTAGGAGAGAATCCGGTAAGAAATACCCGGCGATTGAGTGGCAATATATTAAAACTGCCGATAATATGAAAGAAATTGAATTCGCAAGGAAATACGCAACTCAAATAGGAGTGGATTATTTTACCACACTTGTAGATTGGGCTCGGCGTGCTGATGATGCAAACCTTGCAGCTTCAAGAGTTAAGGAAAGAGCTAAGCTTATGAAACGTTGTCCGTGGCTGTGGTTTGCTGCGGCATTTCAATGGAACGGTGATATGTTTCCTTGTTGTCATACTGCAAAAAAACGTAATTCATATATTAAAACAAATTGTTTAAGTAACGTTGTCGATACATGGAATGGTCAAGAGTATTGTTCAGCCCGCTTGCTCTTCAAAACACAAGACAATTCTGTTAAACCAGAAACTCCCTGCCATCACTGTCCTTTAATATGAAGGCTCTTCGACGGAATTTGTAGGTGAAAATCGATGAGTAGGGTGAGGTTTGTTGGTGGAGCCGGGAGGCGGATTTTTTAGGGCAGGATAAATAGTGGAGTTGTCTTTGGACAAGGGCTTATCATGCGGCAACTTGTTGGTATTACCGGAAGTGGGGCAATTGGCGTGGATCCCTTTGACCCGTGGACATGGTCGGGATCGAGCCGATTCTTTTTCCGCGAATGTGACCAGCGTGGACATTTACGCCGTGCTTTCGGCGTCGAAGCACCATGCTTCATGAAGTATGGCTGCGCACTCTTGAACTTCTCTCGAGATCGAGTTAAATGGCGAAGGAAGTTCTATATGGACGTGCGCTACAGGCGATCGCTCACGGGCCAGATTGCAAAACGGCTCAACCAAGAGGATTTTGACTCGGATTTCCTGCAGATCGGTGCAATGTACGACGTGCCCTCCATCGTCCGGCGCAGGAGCAAGTGCTTTATGTACTCGGATGGAAACTTCGCGACTTCGCTGAAGAGCCCCTATTTTCCCTCGGGCATATCGCGACGGAGTATCGATCGCATTTTTGCCTACGAGAAAGACGTGTACTCGAGCCTCGACATGATCTTTACGATGAGCGAGTATCTCCGCCAATCGTTTATCGACGACTTTGGAGTGAATCCTCAACGGGTCGTACACATTGGAGCGGGATGCAATTTGGAAGAACTACCGAGCCTGGATGAAGGAAAAGTCTACGACAACGGAGTGCTGTTATTCATCGGCGCGGACTTCGACCGAAAGGGTGGCCCCGATTTGTTGCGGGCTTTTTCCGTCCTTCGCCAACGGATCCCGCACGCAACGCTCCATATCGTCGGACCACCGAAGCCAATCAGCGATTCCACGGCCCCCGGCGTCGTATGGCATGGGTTTCTCAGAAAAGGCGAGCCTGCCGAAGCCAAAACCCTCAATGAACTATTTAGGTGCGCCACTATTTTCGTGATGCCATCGATCTTTGAGCCTTTCGGAATCGCGCCCATGGAAGCTATGTCTTACGGCATTCCTTGCGTTGTTAGCAACGCATGGGCATTGCCGGAAATTGTCACAAAAGGAGTGACCGGGGAATTGGTTGACTGTGGCCAATGGGAAGAACTTGCCGATGTATTGGTGGAAATGCTGATGAACCCGATGCAACTCAAGGCTTACGGCAAGGCGGGGCGGGAGCGTGTTCAGGGGCATACGTGGGCCGCCGTGGTGGATAGAATGATTGCGGCATTGCCGGCATGAGCGAACCTTCGTTGAGCTGTGATTGGATAACGTGCCACTTGGCGACAGAGCAAACAAGTTTGGTTACCCATCTCACTTCCTCCCGTTTTTTCGGCGGACCCGAGCGGCAAATGCTGGGGCTGGCTCAAAGCCTGCCGTCCACGTTCCGCACGTCCTTTGTTTCCTTCCGGGAAACTGGGCTGTGCGAGGCGTTTCTCGACGAGGTTCGCCTCGCCAGCTTCGAGGGCGTCGCCCTGCGCCATGATACGCCCCACCTCCTGGCCGCACGAAAGGAATTGATCGACGTGCTCCGCCGCCTCGGTACCAACGTCCTTTGCTGCCACGGTTATAAAGCCAACCTCCTGGGCTTACTGGCCGCGAGGCGGATCGGCATCCCCGTGATTGCCGTCTCCCGAGGCTGGACTGGCGAGTGCTTTCGCATCCGCCTCTACGAAGTCCTTGACCGCCGCGTTTTGCGTTGGATGGACAAGGTCGTCTGTGTGTCTGCGGCCCAGGCGGAAAAGGTCCGTCGTTCGGGCGTGCGCCAGCAGCAGATTACGGTGATCCACAATGCCATCCGTCCCGAGCGTTTTGCCACCCCCGATCCTGCCTATCGCGATCTTCTCTGCCGCATGTTTCCCGAGCCGCCCGCACGGATCGTCGGTGCCGCCGGCCGCCTCAGCCCCGAAAAAGGTTTTGATATCTTGATCGCCGCCGCCCAAATACTCGACTCTCCCCTCTCCCTTTCCGGGAGAGGGGGTGAGGGCGGCCGCATCGGCTTCATCCTCTTCGGCGACGGCCCCTTGCGAGACGCCCTGGCCCGTCAGATCGCCGCCCACGGTCTGAAGAACCGCTTCATCCTGGCCGGTTTCCGCCCAGACCTTGACTGTTACCTTCCGCACCTCGATCTCTTTGTGCAGTCGTCGTTCACCGAGGGTCTGCCGAACGTGATTTTGGAGGCCCAGGCGGCTGGCGTATCTGTCGTGGCCACGTCCGTTGGCGGTACGCCCGAGGTGATTGAAGACGGCCGGACCGGTTGGCTTGTCCCGCCCCGTGACGCCGCTGCGCTGGCCGAGCGGATCGCCCGCCTGCTGGCTGACGATCTGTCCCGCGCGACATTCCGCCGACAGGGCCGTGCCGACGTTGAAGACCGATTCTCCTTCACCGCCCAATCGCGGCTATACGAAAACCTATTTGCCACGCTGCTGGGAAAATCCCCCGCCGCGCTGGCGGCGGCATTCCACGTCGAATCATCCGCCGGTACGCCCTGATGTCAAGTCTTCACGAAAAGGTCAGAGGCATATTTCATGGATAATGCGTCAATTTCAGCAGGTGAGTTCGAGGATTCGTCGCCCATGCCGCGGTACTCGGTATCCTTTCTGACTCCAGCCGAGGTCGGACAGTCGCCAGCCGTTCTTGCGGCATGGCAGGATCTGCTCGGCCAGAGTACCAATCTCTATCGCCTCTATCAGTCGCCGGAGTGGTGGAACCATCAAGGCTCCGTTCATAGTGGTTTACAGCGTTCCCTGGGAGTGGTTCGGGATGGCAAGGACGCGGTCGTGGGCGTTGTCCCTCTGCAAATTGGTCATCACGCGATCTCCTTTTGGTTAGGAAGCCGCAACCTCGGGCGGATGCGCTTTAGGACCATTGACCTCCTGGGCAGTCATCCGCTCTTGCCTGACGACGAGAACGCATATCGCCAACTGTTCAGGTCGATCTGCGATTTTTTCTCCGATTGCAGGAGCATTCGTATGTTCAACGTGATCCGAGAGAGTTGGTGTTGTCGGTACTTTGAAGCGGCCAACTCGCAGAACGAAAAGAACTGGTTCCTCTACTCGGGAGAAAACCCGCGGCTATTTCACATCGTCAGAGTTCCGGCCACGTTTGAAGAATACATGAAGAAGTTTTCTTCCAAGCGGCGACACGCGCTTCGGCGAGAGATGAAAATCTTAGAGCAACGCGGTGCCGGAGATCTGCAACTGGAGCGTATCGAAAACGTGGAGCAAATCGACCGGTTCCTAGCTATCGCACGCCCGTTGTTCGATCGTTCATGGAAAGCTGGAATTCTTCCAACTTGCCTGGAGGGTGGCAAGCCCCACTTCGAGGACTTGGCGCGAAGAGGAATCCTCCGTGCATACCTTTTGCGATGCGGAGACAGCTACTGTGCCTATGTGATTGGCTATCAGTTCCGCGACGTCTATCACGGCATTGAAAACGCACATGATTCGGCTTTCAACGAATACTCTCCCGGGAAGGTCATGCAATTGCTCGTCATTGAGGATCTCACCAATCACACTCCCCCGGAAAAGTTTAGTTTCGGCTTCGGTAACCAGGATTATAAAGTACAGCTCGGCACCGATCACGCCGAGGATGCCACCATCGTGCTGATGAGAAGAACCTTGGCCAATCGGTTCAAGTGCGGCTGCCATCAGACGTTCCGATCTTCCGTGCGAGCCATCAAACGCGGTCTAGGCCGTAACACACCCACATAATATACACAATATGAGAACTTCAATCTGCGCTTTCAAGGAGTTGTCGCTCGTGCCGCACTACTCGGTGTCCTTTCTGACCCCAGCCGAGGTCGAACAATCGCCAAGCATTCTTGCGGCGTGGGAGGATCTGCTTAGCCATAGCACCAATCTCTATCGTCTCTATCAGTCGCCGGAGTGGTGGAGCCATCTCGGTTCCGTACAGGGCGGTCCGCAGCGATCACTGGGAGTGGTTCGGAACAGCACGGACAAGGTCGTGGGCGTTGTTCCGGTACAGATTGGTCAGCTATCGATCTCTTTCAGGTTAGGAAGCCGCAAGCTATGGCAGATGCGTTTTGACACCGTTTTCCTCTTGGGCAGTCATCCGCTCTTGCCCGACGATGAGAGTGCATATCACCAACTGTTCAGGTCGATCTGGGACTCGTTTTCCGATTGCAACAGCATCTGCATGCCGAGCGTGTTCAAGGAGAGTTGGTGTTGGCGGTACTCTGAACCGGCCAACTCACGGAGCGAAAAGAGCTGGTTCCTCTACTCGGGAGAAAACTCGCGGCCATTTCACATCATCAGGATGCCAGCCGCGTTCGAGGAATACTTGAAGAAATTCTCTTCCAAGCGGCGATACGCGCTTCGGCGAGAGATGAAACTCCTTCAGCAACGCGGCGGGGGAAATATGCAACTCGAACGCATCGAAAACACGGAGCAAGTCGACCACTTTCTCGATATAGCGAAACCGCTGTTCGATCGCTCCTGGAAAGGCAAGCGTCGCCTTTCCTCTCGCCTTGAGGGTGACAAGCCCCACTTTGAAGACTTGGCGCGAAGAGGAATCCTACGATCGTACCTTTTGCGATGCGGAGACACCTACTGTGCCTATGCGGTTGGCCATCAGCTCCGGGACGTCTTTCACCTCATCACAATCGCACACGATCCGGACTTCAACGAATATTCTCCCGGAAAGGTCATTCTCTTGCTTATTATTGAGGATCTCACCAATCACATTCCCCCGGAAACATTCAGTTTCGGCCGCGATCACCTTGACTATAAAGCACACTTTGGTACCGACCGCACCGAGGAAGCCACCGCCATACTGATGCGAGGAACCTTGGCCAATCGGTTCAAGTGCGGCTGTCATCATGCGTTGCGATCTTCCTTGCGAGCCATCAAGCGCGGCCTAGGCCGTAACACACCCACATAATCGTTGGTTATAAGCCAACCTTTTAAGCCTCCCCGTCATGCAGGCATCAATCCACGTCGAACAAACCGCCAGAAAACCCTGATGTCAGCCCTTCACGAAAAATTCTCCGCCACATCTTTTGCCAAGAAGGCTCACCAAGGATTGGTCTATTGCGGCCTACATTCCGGTTTCCGCGAGTTGTGGCGGGCTGTCACCGGTCGTCGGCACTTGATCCTTGGATTCCATCGCGTGTACTCCGTTAGCCAGTCTGCCGATCTGTTCGATAGTTGTCCCAGTATGTCGGTCGATTACTTCCGCAAGGTGATCGAGGACGTAAGCGAGCGGTTTACCGTACTTCCCCTGCAAGAGCTTTGCGGCTACGCCGGAAAGGGCCCTTGTGCCGCAATCACCTTCGACGACGGTTGGCGAGACAACTACGATGTGGCGTTCCCCGTTCTCCGCGAGTTGGATATTCCCGCAACCATTTTCGTCACCACTGGCAAGATCGGTAATTCCCAGCCGTTCTGGCAACAAATCCTGGGCCGGGCTTTTTGTTGTGCTGGCGAGGATCCTCATGGCCAAGTGGCACAGGCACTTAGGGCAGTCCTTCAAGTGGAGAGCAACACCCCGCTGACACCAAAGTACTTTCGCCATACCACGAACCGCTGGAAAAAACTCACATCGAGCCAGCGCGAGGAACTTTTGTGTGATGCGGGTTGTGCCGCGTTGCTCCCCGAGCAGCCCCGCTGCTTTTTAAGTACAGACGAAATCTGCGAGATGGCCCAAGCAGGGATCACCTTTGGATCGCATACCGTCACCCATTCAATTTTGCCGTGGGAATGCCACTCCACGATCAAGCGGGAGCTAGCCGAGAGCAGGGCTTGTTTGGAGAACCTCCTCGGTTACACGATCAATGCACTTTCCTACCCAAATGGACAGTACTCACACGAGGTTATCGATATTGCTCGTGCGACCGGATACGCCATCGCATGTACGACGGCAGCCACCGGTTTTTCCAGGAGAGACGATCGGATGCGTATTCCCAGGGTGGATGCGGGGTTTTATGGTTCGCCCTTTGCGGGAGGCTGGCTGTGATGGAGCCCGAGACGAGCGGACATTTTGAGAACATCGCGACTCGCCCATCGGGGGAGGCGTCGGCGATCGCGACCTTAGCGGACATGCTTAGTCAGCGAAGGAAAACGAAAGTACTCCTCTTGGCCGATTGCATCTGCTCGGCTGAAGGCGGCACGGAACAACACCTGTTGTTTCTACAGCGCGAACTGCCCCGCGACCTCATCGAACTGCACTTCTGCGTGCTGACGCGTCTGGAGTGCATTCGGCCCGAAGATTTCCTCATCCGCCCCGTCATGCTCAACGGCTTCTCTTACGGTTTGCGCGGGGTACTGGCCCGTCTTCGTGACCTAGCCGCGTTCATCAAGACGAACGAGATCGATGTGGTCCACGCCTTCGGCCTTACCGCCGAATTCTATGCCTGCTTGGCGGTCAAACTGGCCGGGCGCGGCAAGGTACTCGGCGTCCGCCGCAACATTGGCTACTGGCACACCTGGCGGAGCCGCTGGCTGGCCCGCTTCGTCGGCCTGCTGGGGGCCAGGTACGCCGCCAACTGCGAGGCGGCCCGCGAGTTTGCCGCCAAGGTGGAATGGATCGGCCGGCAGCGCGTAACCGTGATCCCGAATCCCGCGCCCACGGAGCGGTTGAAGGAAGGATTGGCCAACATTCCACCCCGCGACTCGCTGGGTATTGCCGAAGACGAGCAGGTGGTGGGTATCGTCGCAACGGTGCGCCCGGTCAAGGACTACGCCACCTTCCTCCTCGCCGCTCGCCTGGTACTCGACGATCACCCGCGTACCCGCTTCCTGATTATCGGTGCCGGTGTGCCTGACTACAAGGCCCAGATGGTGCAGCTTGTCCGTGAATTAGGCATCGAGCGACAATTTACGTGGCTCGGCTCCCTACCCAACCCGCTTTGTATCGTGCCTCTGTTTGATGTGGCCGTGCTCTCCAGCTACTCGGAAGCGATGTCGAATGCCGTCATCGAATACGCGGTCGCCGGTATTGCTACCGTGGCGACCGATGTTGGCGGCACGCGCGAGGTGGTCGAGGATGGGCAAACAGGTTTTCTTGTTCGCTCCCGCGACCCGCAAGCCATGGCGAAACGAATTTCCCAACTCCTTGCCGATGAGGATCTTCGCCGAACCATGGGCGAGAGGGCAAGACTACGAATAATAGGACTGTTCTCGCAGAGGAACGTCCTGACAAAATACGTGGCCCTGTACGGTCAACTTGTCGGCCACGCGCCGGAAGTGCTTCCACCCCATGACCCGCTTGAGGCCTGAAAACAACATGACAATAGCCATCCCAACCACGCCTCTGACGGTGCAAATATGCGACGAGTTTTCCCAACTCCCCCTCGCTCGCTCAGCCTGGAACGAACTGCTGGATGCCTCGGCGTATCCTTGTGTATTCCGCCGGCATGAATGGTTGAGCACTTGGTGGAAATGGTTCGGCGAAGGCCGTAAACTCCACGTCATTCAAGTATTCTCTGGTCCAGATCTGGTGGGCGTGCTTCCGCTTTACCAGGCGAGTGGGGGCGGGCGGTTCTCCCTGCGTTCGAGGAAACTCACTTTGATCGGCGCGGGCGGTCCGACCTTTCCGGAGTACCTCGGTCCCATCGTTCATCGCGATCATACGGAGGCCATCGTTCGCCAATTGTCGGCGTCGCTGACATCCTCTCCTGCGTGGGATGGCATCGAGTTTCCCGACATTCCCCCGGACGATGCGGCCACGCGGACGCTTGCCGAGGCATTGGCCAAAGAACGTCCCATGCTGCGATTGCCGGGTGTGGATTGCCCCTACTTGGATTTGCCCGACAGCTACGAATCCTTTTTGGAGCAGTTGGGCCATCATGGCCGAAAGCGCGAGCGCAAGAAACTGCGGAAAGCAGAGGGGGCATTTCGCGTCGAGTTGGATTTACTCGACAGCGTGGACCGCTTTCATGATGTCTTTCCGCGGATCGTGGAGTTGAATCGCTCGTCCCGCGCCCACCATGGTGACCGGAGCCCGTTCGACAACCCGCGGTATGCGGGCTTCCACCGTGAGGCGATCGAATCGCTCCTTCCCTGCGGCGTGGCCCAACTCTACCTCCTGAGATTTGATGGAAAGCCCGTTGCATTCCAATATGGCTATCTGTATCGAGAGAAATATTACGCATTTCAGAACGGCTTCGACAGCAGTGCTCAAGAGTATAGTCCCGGTGCCGTACTGTTTCAATTGATCTTCCAGCGACTCCTTGCCGACGGCGTGAAGGAATTCGATTTCCTGCGCGGCGGCGAAAGCTACAAAGACCTCTATGCAACGTGTCGGCGTTGCACGGTGAACTTTCACGTGTTCCGCCGCAAGTCCGCGATGCTGGCGAGCCATCTAATCCGCCATGGCCTCGTACCGCGACTGAAGAGATTGGTGCGTCGATGTTTGCGGTCCTAGGGCAGTATATGTTTCGTGTTATGCCGATTCACTTGACTAGCCACGCATGATCTATCTCCTCGTCGGTTACATGTGGCTCTTTATCCATCGGCCTTTTGAAATTTGGCCGTGGCTGGGCGCTCTGCACATCGAGCGGGTCTATGTGCTGGCGACATTAATCTATTGGGCCTTGTGCGTGCCGAAGAGTTGGACCAGGAATCGCATTACGTGGGGAATTGGTTTCCTGGCGTCTGCCATCACTTTGGCCACGTTTTTTAGCCGGTACACCGACTTCAATAGTCAAGCCGTACAGAACTGGTTCAAGATCCTGGTATTCTACTTTCTTGTCATGTCGTCCGTCCGCGAGGAACGTGAACTCCGCATCCTGATCGTTGCCTTCATCGTGATCATGGGCCTGCTCGAACTGCATTCGTTTCGTGAGTATTTGTGCGGCCGAGGCGAATCCCGGATGGGCATCTGGCGGATGAATGGCGTGGACAATTCGGATCCGAACAGCTTTGCCGGGTCGGTGAACTATGGCATTCCAATGCTGCTGCCCGCATTGGCTCTTGTGCGAAAGAAATGGCATTACCTCGCGCTGGCTGTCGCGGTCGCCTTGGCCTGCCTGTGCGTGCTTCTAACCGGCTCGCGCACCGGCTTTGCCTGTATCGTGCTGCTCGCAGGCTCAGCGGCACTGCTAAGCCGATACCGATGGCGTTTGACGCTACTCGTGTTCCTCGGGGCACCGCTCATTTGGTTCAGTCTCTCCGTGAGCCTCCAGAACCGTTATATGACGCTTATCGATCCTTCCGTGGGGCCACGGAATGCACAAGCATCCGCCGAGGACCGCCAGATCTTCTTTTGGCAGGCGGTTGATATTTGGAAAAACAACCCGATCTTTGGCATCGGCCCGGGTTGCTTTCGCATTGCCAATGAAACGGGAATGCAACCGCATAATTTGTACGCTCAAACGATGTCCGAATTGGGGACTTTCGGGGTGATCTCGCTGGTCACGATGATTCTTTGCTACCTGATGAATTACTTTGAAGCACGGCGTGTCTACCTCGCCATTCCACCGTCTCACGACGCGGTGTTCTGCTACCGAGTGATTGTGGCGACGGCCATCGCATTACTGCAGTTGCTTTTCTTCGGGTTGGGCGGTCATAATCTGTATCGCTACAACTGGATTTGGTACGCGGCGTTTGCGGCACTGGCCCTGCGGTTCCTCAACTACCACTATAACAATTGTACTGAGGAAGCGTGCCAAGTGGCTCCCACGGTGGCTGAATGATCGGCTGCTTGCATTGCGCCGCCTCTGGCCATGTTCAACTGAGATCCATGATCTCTATCGGAAAAGATCGAGGAATGCCATTTTAGTCTTATTAGAGCCGATATCGCCAATAGTGATTTCTCGAAAGAAATGAGTCGGGATGACATGAAAATGATGGTTGGCAGTGCTCAACCGAACAGATTCGATCAGGCGAGCTTAGTCACCGTCGTGATTCCGGCATATAACGGGGCGAGGTGGATTGAGGACTGCATCAGGAGCGTTTTTGCACAAACCTATGGCACCTTGCAAATCATTGTCGTCGATGACGGTAGTACTGATGATACCCTTTTGCTTCTTCATAGGCTTCAGGATGCACGGCTCCGATTTGTCACTCAGTCCAATCGTGGTGTCGCGGCAGCGCGCAATGACGCAGATATTTCACGGTTCCGAGGTTAGATGCCTGAAGGTGCGATTATGAAACGATTTGCCTATTTAGGAACGATCGGTAAGCCGAATTCGGCATGGCCGTCCTCGATGGACGCCGAAAAGGAGCCATCCGTCTTGTCTTGGTCGGCGGTTGCCGAATGCGCTTCGCGTCAGTTTCTCTCTTGTGGAGATGGAATTGAAGTACTAATCCGGAATGAGTGTGCCGTCCTTCTACGAGGCTACGCAGTCGGTGGGGCAGCGGGGTTGACCAACCCCAACGCGCAAGAACTTCTGGCTCGCGTGCTCGACAACTACCTCCAGGACAAACAGTTCACCCCCGAGCAATACGATGGAAGTTTCACCTTGGTACTTCTCGACGGCAGGAATGGACGTGTCGAGATGTTCCGTAATCTGGTGGGCAGCACTTTCACCTACTATTGCGAGACTCCCGAGGGTTTTGTTTTCGGCAGTAATCTGGCCGACGTGGCCCGGCGATCGGGTATGCCGCTTCGCCCCGACCCCGAGATGCTGCCCGTCTACTTCATCTACCGATTTGTCCCTGGCGGTAATACGCTTTTCGCGGGCATCAAGCGTTTGCAGCCTGGCGAACGTGTGAGCTATCAAGACGGCCGGCTTTTAGTTAAGCAGGTCAAGACGTTTGCAGATCTCGACGAGCCTCACAAGACCAACGAGCGCGAGTCAATCGAACGCGTCGAGGCAACGATGGCCGAGGTCGTGGGCAATCTGATGAGTATTGCGCCCAAGGCCGCTGGCCTTCTATCAGGCGGTGTTGACAGCACCTACATTCAGGCCCATTGGAACAAGCTCTGGCGCATGCGCAATGGGCGCGAGAAACCGAGGAGCACTGCAATCTGGCTCGACCACCCAGCAACCACCCCCGACCAGGAGTATGCTTTATCGGCAGTTCGCGAATTAGATACTAACCATTTGGCTGTGCGCCTAACTGGGCTCGATGTCCAACAGATGAGCGAAACGCTGTCGGCCGTTGGCGAGATGCCGAATCACGTGCAGTCCTTCTACTTCGGACCGTTGGCCAAAGCAATGGCGGAGAACGGAATTGCGGCCGGGCTGTGCGGCGAAGGAGCCGACGGGCTATTTGGCAACAGCGAGGGAGATGCTCTTCTGTCCGCCAGGAAGCTTTACAATCGATTTCCAACTAGTGCTTTACGTGTGTTGGGCTCGCTCGCATCGCAGTGCATGGGACACGCGTACGCCGCGTACTGTTTTCGGCTTTCAAATCGGCTGAATAACGCTACGGACTTTGTTCATCCGGTGAATTCGACGGCTGCGTTCACGGACTGGGACCTCGTGTCAGCCTGCTTCGGTTCCCATTCTGCCGTGGAAGCATTTCGATATCGACGGGAAATTCTGAGCCGGTATCGCGTGCCGGAAGATGGCATGCACCTGCAAGAAGCGTTGGCAATTGGCTACTTAGGCGAAGCCGTAAACACAGCCTCTTATTGGAATCAAGTTGCAGCAAACAGTGACGTCGAGTTTATTTATCCCTTCATGGATTCCCGTATTCTCCGTGTGGCGACGAACATGGACCTGAATGCTCGCTTTGTTCCAGGCAACCCGAAGCAGGTGCTAAAAAAAGTGCTTGCGAGGCATGTTCCGGATGCATTCGTCAATCGACCTAAGCGAGGGTTTGGGCAGCCGATCTTCCAGTGGATTGCAGAGGGAGGGCCTCTCCGTGGCGCCATTAACCGTATTGGTGATTACGAATTCCTTGATAAGAAAACTATTCAACGCGCAAAGGCGAAGCCTAACTGGTTCCTGTATAACCTCCTCATCTACGATCTTTGGCATAAGGCTTTCATAGGATAGCAACCATGCTCGAACTATTGGCGAGACTGCATTGGCATGTCTGTAAACGGTACGAGAAGCCGGGGTTTCATACGATCCTGCGAGCCCTTCGACGGGAGCCTCTATTATCGCCCGAAGCCTGGCAAGAACTCCAGATGAGCCGCTTGCGAGCCATTTTGCAACTGGCGGGTGAAAATGTGCCATACTATCGACGATTGTTCCATGAGGCTGGATTCAACCCCGAGTCTGCCAGGCTTCCTGATGGTTTTCATAAGTTGCCGATCCTTACTAAACGTGAGTTAACCGAACATCGAAACGACCTCTTCAATACTGCGGTATCTGAAAATCGGCGATTCAAGAACGCTTCCGGCGGATCGACAGGAAAGCCAGTTGTCTTTTGGCAGGATCGCGACTATGAAAGAATCGCAACTGCTTGCGATTCTTATGTTTGTGGTTGGTGGGGAATTGTTCCTGGTACGCGACAAGCATCCGTTTGGGGAGCTGATCGGGACTTTGGCGAGTTGACTTGGCGCGCACGTTTCTACAACTGGCGGGCCAGATCTCGTGGATTAAATGCATTTCGGATGACCGAGTCCGGCATGCTCCAGTTCTGTAAGATGTTAGAGTCTTGGAAGCCGCCGTACTTGATCGGCTATGCCTCCGCTCTCTATCATTTTGCGAAGTTTGCAGAATCTTCTGGTTTCCGTCACCTTCGATTCCGTGCGATTCGTTCTTCCGCTGAGATGCTTTACCCAGAGTATCGCAGCGTCATCGAACAAGTATTTCAGAGTCGGGTATTTAATTTCTATGGTTCTCGCGAGATCAATAACCTCGCGGCTGAATGTTCTGAGAACGGATGCCTGCACTTGATTTCGTCATGGAGATATGTAGAAATCACCGATGAAGCCGGAAACCCGGTATCGGATGGAGTACCGGGATACATCACCGTTACCGACTGCGGAAACCAGGCGATGCCCTTTATCCGTTATCGTAATGAAGATGTTGGGACGATGTGTCATGTGCCGTGTTCTTGCGGACGCCCCATGCCCATCTTGAAGTCTCTGCTGGGAAGAAGTTCCGATTTGATTCGCACGCGATCCGGAAAATTGATTCACGGCGAATTCTTTACTCACCTGTTTTACGGGCGAGACGACATTGAATCCTTCCAAGTACAACAACGCTCCAAGGATAAATTAATTGTACAATACGTGCCCAAGGATGAGTCGGCGCATTTGTTTGCGCATGGTCTTCGAGAAACGATTATGAGAGAAATGGAGGGTAATGTCTGCATCGAGTTCGTTCCATGCCTGTCGATTCCTGTCCCGCCAAGCGGAAAACACCGGTTTACGATTAGCGAAGTGAATTGACAATAGTCCAATGACAAACATTCAGAATCGCCACTTTCTGACAGACGCTGCAATTTACGGCATCGGCGGGGTTGTGATCCAACTCGCCAGCGTCGTCCTCCTGCCGCTGTACACGCACTACCTCGCTCCGTCCGACTACGGAGTCATGGAGGTCATCGAACGTATCGGGCAGATCGTCAACATCTGCCTGATGACCAGCGGTGTCCGGCAGGCAACCTTCGCCTTCTACCTGCAAGCCGCCGATCAAGCCGACCGCGAGCGGGTGGCGGTCACGATTACCACTTTCCTGGTCGCGATTTTCGTGATCGCCGGCCTGTCGATCATTGCCATCTCGCCGATGCTCGCTCCACTTTTGGGAATTGAAAACCCGTGGCTTCTCGTTTTCGGTGTCGTCACCGTGCTGGCTGAGTTGTTTCTTGTCATTCCCTTGGCGTTGATGCAGGCCCGGGTCGAGTCGCTGGCCTTTGTCATCGTGAGCGTCTTCATGCTCGTTATCCGCGTCGGACTCGCGATTGTTTTCGTCGCTGTGATGGGATGGGGTGTTTGGGGTGTCTATGGATCGCTGCTGATCACGTTCATTCCCTTCGGTGCCCTCCTCACTTCGCGAGAGCTGAGGAAAGGTTCCTTGGCCGTTGATTGGCAAAAATGCAAGGAAATCACACGATTTAGTTTGCCTTTTATTCCGACCGGCATTTGTTTTTTTGTTCTCTACAATGGCGACCAGTTCTTTCTTGTCGGTACGGCAGGGACGGCAACTCTGGGTATATATGCCTTGGGCTGTAAGATCGCCTCGGTCGCAGGGACGATCACATGGCAGCCCCTTTTCAAGGTCTGGTCAGCCCGGATGTACGAGACCTTTGCGAAGCCTGACGCGGCGCATATCGCCGGACGGATGTTGACGAGAATTCTCACGGTTTATGCCTTGGTCGCTACCGGTCTATGCTTGTTCTACCGCGAGGCCCTCGGTTTGTTGAGTAGTGAGGCGTACTCTGAAGCAGGAAGCGTGATCGCCCCCATGCTGCTGGCCAGTGGTTGTATATTTGCATCCACTTTCATGGAAGGTGTGTTCTACGTCTGGCGGAAGACACATCTAAAGCCTTGGACGGCACTCATCAGCGCGGTGATCATTCTTGGGCTATACGGGGCACTCATTCCCCGCTATGCCATTCTTGGCGCGGTGTATGGTGCCATGTTTGGATACGCCGCGATGGCCCTGGTGACCTATCTGTTTGCCCAAAGGGTCTTTGCGGTGCGTTACGAATGGACGAAAATTCTCGTTCTTGTCGGGTTGTCGTCGGTCGCACACTACGCCGGTTCGCTGCTGGAACTGGGCTTTGGTCCGTTTCTCTTAAAATGCCTTATAATGTTGGTGTGGTTGATGGCCATTTTCCTGACGGGTGTGGTATCCAGGGAAGACCGGATGATGGCTCAACGGGGAGCATTCTCGGTCCTTGCTCGGTTAGCGGAATACACAGGATTTCGTGAGGGAAAGGCCAAGCCCCCGGCCGTGGAAGTGACCGCCCCGCCATCATGTTCGGAGTGCGTGCCATGAGGGGTCCAATAACCACAGTTTGCCTCGTTGCGATCTCCTTCACGTTAAGCTACCAAGAGAGCTTGGCCGTCGCGGACACCGAGGTAGCTTCAACCCCGACCGTTGAGCAGGCCGGCACTTACGATGGATCGGGACGGTATCAGCTTGTTCAGGACGACGGGGGACGCAGTATTCAGGGGCTAACGGAACTCAGCACCCGATACGGAGTCAAACCGTACGGACTACTCGAGTCGGTTCCAGGCACCGGCGTATGGCAGACCGAGCGGGCCATCTTCCGCGATGTGGATACGGGTGCCACGATAGTCCGACTGACGAACGATCTTTGGACGAATCAACTCTCCTACTTTCGCGGGAACTGGAGCGAGGACGGCCAGTATGTTGTCTTTCGTCGTTGCCCGGGAATGTGGGAAGGCTCAACCGCAACCCATGGCCCCATGATGGTTCGCAGTGACGGCCGGCATTTGCGGAACGTATTTCGTGATTACTCCATGGTCCGACAACACGTCTGCTCTCCAACCGATCCGGGTATCTGCTATGCGCTAACCGGCGATAATAAGTTGGTGGCGTTCGATTTTCAAAGCGGCAAGGCCCGGCAGATCGTGCGTGCGACCCATGGGTGCTGGCATTTGAAGATTTCGCTCGATGGCAAGTACCTAATGGGCCGTGGGGATCTGGACCGAGGAGGCAAAGGGCTGTGGATCGTCAGTTCTGACGGCAGGGAGTACCACGAGATTTCGGTTCCGGAGTCGATCCATGATTCGTACCAGTTCCATCCATCGCAGAAGAAGATCATGTTCTGGTACGAAGGTCACTTCCGCGAAGAGGGCTTCATGCAGTGCAATTATGACGGCTCGAACATGACCAAGGTTCCGGTCCAGTTCGACTGGAATCATGGTGAAGTAGGTATCGATCGCGGGGCACACGCGGATGGGTATATTACGCGCATCGAAGGTAATGCTTGGCTCCCCGAGGAGCCTCTCTTCGCCAAGCCGGGCGTGGAGTACTACGACAACCCCGCAAACTACAACGGCTATCTTGCCTGGATGCCCAAAGATCGGCCTTGGACCTATGCGACACGGATCGTCGCGCTGCCCTATCTGTCGGAAATTCAGGCTTTTTGCACAGAGCCTGCGGCAGACGGTGTGGTCAATCGTTATCGAATCTGCTACACGGGACTGAAACGTTCGGCGGCCTTGGACAATCTGGACGCCAGCCCCGATGGCACGAAAGTCTTGTTCAACTCAAACATGTTCGGCAGGGTGGACGTCTACTATGGGGTGGCGCGATTGCCAGAGGCACCGCGGGATCTAAAAGTCCAGACGGAAACAAGCGGCACACGGCTTCGCTGGAAACCCCCTTTGCACCACGCCGAAATCGCCGGCTACCACGTCTATCGCAGTACACACAGCGGTTATGGTTACGTGCCAATTACCGATCGCCCTATCGAAACAGCCGAGTATACCGATCGGATTGCCATTCGGCCGGGGCAGCCTGTTTTCTATACGGTGTCCGCCGTCGAACATTCGGGATTGGAAAGCGGGCTGAGCCGTGAGGCGTGTGCGGGGGAGTCGGATGGCCAAAAACGGACCGTCCTGGTCGAGGCGGAAGAAGGGCAATGCAATGCAAAAATGTGGATTGCCTTGGATGGATCGGCCACGGGGCTTCACTACCTTTGGATGCGCACGCGCGATGGTGAGGGTCACGGCACCTTCAATCTCGATTTGAGTGTAACAAACCAGCCGTACTGGATTTGGGCTCGCGTCAAGGGTAACGAAGGCGTGGAGTTTCAGCTTTCCCAGGGCGATCGATCCGTCGCGCTGACTTTGCCGCGGTCGCCTGCCTGGTCCTGGAAACGCTTTCCAGGAAGGCTTGCTCTTGCGGCTGGAAAATCGCAAGTCACGCTAACCAGTGTTCGCTACGGCAGTGCCCTCGACAGTATGGCCTTGACCACCGATCCTGATTTCAAACCAGAGCAGTCCGCATGCATCCGCTGGCCACGGCAACTGGCCGTTGAAGGCGTTTCAGCCGCGGCCAGCACACCATACACGGTAAGATTGTCGTGGAATCGCGTGCCGGGGGCAACCTTCAAACATTACAACCTCTACTGCGGCCGCAAAGCTGATTTTGCCATCAACCAAGGGGCCTTAGTAGCGTCTCCTGACAGTGTTGGCTACTGGGATTGGGCACTCAAGCCAGGAGAAACGATCTACTATCGGGTCACGTGGGTGGATCGTGGTGGAAAGGAATCGCCGCCCTCGGAGGCTGCGAAGGTCGTCTTGCCACCCCTGCAACGCGATCTCCAGGAGCTTGCACCTTCCGAGCGAATTGCGATTCGGGTTCCCCAAGACGGCACCTATGTGGTCTGGCTCAAACTCAGAAAGAGCCAGCAGAGTGGTCAGTATATCGATCTGAAAATGGATCATGGGCCAGGCATGACTTGGACTTGTGTCTTCGATGGCCTAGGCGACGAAGCGTGGTTCACTTACGACCAATGGGGCCGAACTCCCCTGACCGCCGGCGTTCATTACCTGGCGATCAAAAACCGCACGAAACACGTGATCGAAAAGGTTTTGCTCACCAACGACTTTTCCTTCAGGCCCAAGGGGCATGTTACCGTCCTCAGCGGTTGGTGAACCGGTGCGATGCCTCCACCGCTAAATGTGAAGCCGCCACTCCATGCGAGGGGGTGCAATGAAGCAAAAGAGTCATGGATGAGTAACACAACAAGATCAATACATCACATCTAGGCGATTGACGACTGAACATCATGAACATGCACACGCGGGTACATCGGGGCATTGGTGGCTTGAACTCACTCCGCAGTCAGTGGGTTGCGCTCCATGGTTTTTGTGATTTGTGGGCTCGCTTTGAGTGGTATTATGCCTACTTGACAAATCTGGTAGTTGACCGTGAGAGCGTCTATTTTATTCAGATTTTAGCAGGGGATGAAACAGTAGCAATCATTCCAGCGGAAGTAGTTAAACAAAATCTTAAACCTTTCGGAAATCTTAAGGTACTATGTTTGGCATTTCATTCTCATATAGCAATCACGGATTTCCCGCTAGATCCGAGAGTTGATCCAGCCTCGGTTGCTGAGCAGTTGCTGAAGACCTTACGAAATATTCCGGAATGTTGGGATTTAATTCGCTGGCCACGCATCATGCATTCATCCAATGCATTATTGATTTCACGCGCACTCCGTGGCCATTCTATTCATATACGACCTGCGGAGCCTTGTAATACTATCGATACAAACAAGTCTTTCCAGGACCTAGCCAGTAACTTTTCTAACCAACTCCAAAGAAGACTAAAGAAATCACGACGTTTGCTCTCTGAAATTGCAAATTTATGTGTTGCGACTGCTAGGTCTGCTGAAGATTCGGGTGCAAGCTACGAAGAGTTTCTGCGAATTGAGGCATCTGGCTGGAAAGGCGACTCCGGCACGGCTTCAGCGATTCTATTGAATAAAGCCCCACGTGGCTTCTATGCGGCCTTGCTGGATCAAAAGAACACTGATTTCTTACCGGAAATCTACCTTTTGGAAAGTGGATTGCAGTCAATCGCCGTTCAGTTTTCAATAGGGACTAGGGGGTGTAAGCATGTCTTAAAAATCGGGTACGAGGAGAGCTATTCAAAGATGTCGCCGGGACAGATTCTGATGGAAGATGTCTTGATGTCCGCATGCCGGACAACCTCAACGGAAAGAGTGAGTTTGGTTTCCAATCAGCCGTGGCACCAACAATGGCAGCCAAAGCCCGAGGATACTTTTGATGTCATGATCTTCAGAAACAGGTTGCATGGTGTTATCTTTGGTTGGTGCATTGCTCTTCGCAAGCTTGCAAAGTCGTTCGTAAAAAAAGTTAAATCTACACCGACCAACTAATTACCTTAGGACTTGCCCCGAAAACTATAACCTTTCGGTCCTTGCATTTTGCATTGATCGGAATATGCAGTCGGGTAAGAACGGATTCTACGGAGGATAAAGGACTAATCAATCCATGACATCAATCTTGGTGAGCGTATTGATCCCGACGTACAATCGCGCGTACGCGATTCAGCGTGCGATTGACAGTGCCCTGGAACAGGATTGCGAGTCGATTGAAGTTCTCGTCATCGACGATGGGTCCAAGGATGGTACGCGCGAGCTGATTCGGCAACGCTACGGAACTGACCCGCGAGTGAGGTATTTCTTCAAGGAGAACGGGGGCGTTTCCTCGGCGAGGAATCTTGGTATTCGGGAATGTCGAGGCGAGTTTGTGGCGTTTCTGGACTCGGATGACTGGTGGCTGCCAGGAAAGCTCTCGCTCCAGCTCGCTGGGTTGAAACTCGTGCCCGAAGCGGGGATGATCTGGACCGACATGCAGGCCGTGGGGGGGGATGAACAGGTTCTCCATCCGCGTTATTTGCGGCAAATGTATCATACCTACCGGTATTTCAAGACTCCGAGAGATATTTTCTCGCAGGAGTGTACAGTCCGGACCGGAGCCTTGGGCGACATCGCGCTCTACGCCGGGGACATCTTCCCTAAGATAGCACTCGGAAGCCTAGTCCACACCTCAACCGTACTCCTTCGGCGGGAGCGCCTGATGAAAACCGGATTCTTTCGCGAGGACTATCGTTCGGGCGAGGACTACGATTTTCATCTCAGGACCTGCAAACACGGCCCCGTCGCCTTCGCTGACGCAGTCACGATCAGCTATAAAATCGGCATGGATGATGCGCTGACCGCCCCGGCCTATGAAGTCCTTTTGGCAACCCATTTTGTCGAGACCTTTGAACGAACATTACGGGAAGACCGAGACCGGATCACGCTGCCTAAATCCTTGATTCAGGATTCCGTGGCGAGTGCTTATGCCTGGGCGGGGAGGGCCTGCATGACGGACGGTCAGTTGCGGCGTGCTCGGGGCTATTTCCTGAAAAGCCTGAGAGCGAAGCCTTGGCAGCCGCGACAGATCATCTACCTCGCCGCGACTTCAATGCCGCCGAAAGCGATCTCTCTTCTTCGGAGCTTGCGAAATAGATCGACTGGGAGCAGGTGAGGATGAGCATGAACAGACAACCCGCGAGCAAGGCTCCGGCCATCCCCCGATCCTGGTTCCGCCGCGCGTTGGCCTGGGCTGCCTGGGGCTATTTGCTTTCGGTCATCCTCCTTTGGGCATTCATGTTCTGGGTCGGTGATCGCTGGTGGGGTGCCACGCTCGTACTCTTCGGCCCCCGCTGGCTCTGCCTGTTGCCGCTGCCGCTGCTCGTTCCGTTGGCCTTGGTCTTTCGGCGACGCAGTCTTTGGCCGTTGCTGGCCGCTACGGTCATGGCGATTGGCCCGCTGGCCGGTTTCTGCATCCCTTGGGCAAGTTTTCGCGCTCACGGTTCACCGACGATCCGCGTACTCACGTGCAATACCAAAGGTCGTGGCGACCATAACGAGCGACTCGAAGCATTGATCCGGGAATCCAACCCCGATATCGTTGCCCTGCAAGGCTGCTGGGACGAGTTCCACGTGCAATGGCCAGACGCGTGGCACGTTCTTCACCACGGTGAACTGCTCGTCGCCTCGCGATTTCCTTTGCAGGAGGTTACGGCAACCGCACACGTTCGGACGGGCCACAGTCAGCCGCGCGAAAATCTCCTCTCGTGCATTGTGACATTGCCGGAAGGTGAACTGCGGTTTGCCACGGTTCATCTGCAAAGCCCGCATTTTGGCATCGCCCGCTTGCTCGATCGCCACACGGGCATCCGGCCGTCGCGGAGCGATTTGATCACCAAGGAAATCAACGCCCGCTGGCATGAGTCGGAAGAAGTCACCTCGCAGCTTGCGGCCGACGGTTGGCCGGATATTGTCGTCGGTGACCTGAATCTGCCGGTAGAAAGCCCGATCTACCGCACTTATTGGTCGTCATGGTATAATGCCTTCAGCGCAGCAGGATGGGGTTTTGGTGGCTCGGAGTGGCCGCAAGGCACCGCCGGAATCTCCTTCGGCATCCGCATCGACCATATCCTCAGCAGTTTTCGCTGGCGGCCAAAGCGTTGCTGGCTCGGCCCAGATGTCGGGTCCGACCACCTACCTCTTGTGGCAGATTTATGTCGAGAGCCGTAGGGTCTATGTAACTAATGATGAAAGGATGGGGGTCCATGAGAATTATTTCTATTAGCAGCCTAATGCTGGCAATGTTGGCAACATCGGCGGCAGCTCAGTACAAAGTTGATACGCTTTGCGGAGCGAAAGTAAACCTGGATAAGAGCGGAAAACTGCTGGCTCGCTACCAACCGGACCAACCTGGCGCCGGATATGCTCAGGCAGTGAAACTCGCGGTTGAATTCTTCAAAAAATGTCCCAACGACGCCCGCAACCGCCTTCCGCTGTACATGACGCATTGTTCGATCTACCGTGATCGGAATAGCGGCTTCCGGGGTTCTGACTGGCCGCACAATCCCGCCGTGGTCAATGCCGGCATGGTGCAGAGCTTGGCCATCGATTGGCGGAACTACTCGGGTGACCAATCGTGGGTTGACCTCGTTCGCAAAGTACTCGATCATCACATTCAATACGGCACAACTCCCGAGAGTTGGGAGTGGGCGAGCGTTCCCTATGCCAGTTCAAACCCCGGAAAGGCAATCTATCAGGGGTCCGCAAGGTTTGACGGAACGAAAGCACCCGACAAAATGGGGCGTGGCGATGGTTCCTTCGCCCTGGAAGTTGATAAGATCGGAGATATGGGCATGGCTTATCTGCGGTTTTATCAGATTACGGGGGAATCAAAATATCTCCAGGCCGCCATCCGCTGTGCGGATACATTGGCCAAGCATGTGCGCAAGGGGCATCATTCCGCAAGGGGCCTCGACATGAAGCATCTGACACTGATTTCGCCATGGCCTTTCCGAGTAAGGGCCGAAAAGGGTGAAATACTGGAGGACTACACTTCGCATGTGATTGAAAACCTTCGGCTGTTGGACGAGCTTATCCGGATCAAGGATCCTATTCAACTGCCGGTTGAAAAAGCAGGAGCCTATAAGAAAAGCTCTGAAATGGTTTGGCAATGGTTGTTGGCTGCGGATGGCCCGGTAAAGACATCCATTTGGAAAGGATATTACGAGGACATGCCCTTGGATCCCCTCAATCTTAACCGGGTGAACAACTCCCCCATGGAGTTTGCCCGCTACCTGATCAAGAATCCAGGAAACGATCCAAACATTGAAACTACCGTTCCATCCCTTATTTGGTGGGTCAAGAACACGTTTGGCGAACCAGGAATGAACGCCATTAACGAGCAAACGACCTGCTACAAGCCGATGGGAAGCCATACGGCTCGCTATGCATCGATTTGTGCGCTTTGGTATGAACGGACGGGCAACGAGTGGTTCAAGGAAGAAGCCTACCGTCATTTCAACTATGCATCGTACATGACGGAACCTGACGGCGTCGTACAGGTCGGCCACAACTGGGGGAGTGAAATATGGGTTTCGGACGGATACACAGACTATATCCGACATTTCATGGAGGGATTGGGCGCAGTTCCCCAGTGGGCTCCAGCCGGCGAGAACCATTTGCTGCGATCCTCATCCGTGGTGCAAACCATTACGTATTCGGATAAAGAAATAGCCTTCACAACATTTGACAACGGCACGAGAGCGGTGTTGCGACTCATTTCAAAACCAGTTTCAGTAAGAGCAAAAGACAAGAGCCTCCTGCTGGTAAACAACGAGAAAGAAGAAGGATATACCTGGAAGCCGCTGGCTGAAGGCGGAGTCTTAAAAGTCAACAATCAGTCTGGAAACACGGTTACGGTTCAGTTGAAGAAAGATTTTTGAGTCGTCCATGGTTCCTTGGGAATTCCTTGACAGCGCGCCCGTTCCCGGAGGCAAAGGAGAGCTTCGCCTGTATAAACGAGGCGAAGAATTTTCGATTCGGCTGGATCGCTGCGAACTTATGAACAGCCGCGTTCACGACTCGGAAGATGCCCTAGCTGAGCTTGCATGTACACGAATCGCCGACCGTTCTTGTCCCCGGGTTCTAATTGGAGGGCTGGGGATGGGGTATACCGCGGCCGCGGCCTTGCATCGACTCCGAGCCGATGGCCAGTTGGTCGTGGCTGAATTGGTGCCGGCGGTCGTAAAATGGAACCGGGGATCTCTTGCCGATCTGGCTGGCCGCCCCCTTCAGAATAATCGGGTTACGGTTCGTGAGATTGATGTCGCGCAGATTTTGAAAAAAGAGCACCAAACCTACGACGCCATCCTGCTGGATGTGGATAACGGACCTGATGGGCTAACCCGGAAGGGCAACGACTGGCTCTATTCGAGGGCCGGACTGGATGCAGCCTTTACGACACTTCGGCCTGCGGGCGTGTTGGCCGTATGGTCGGCCAGTCCCGATCGGGCCTTCGCCCAGCGTCTACGCGAGGCCAGTTTCGAGGTGGATGAGGTTCAGGTGCGGTCGCGCGGCCCCCGACGGGGATCACGGCATACCATTTGGCTTGCCGTACGAGGGCCCTGACGAGTTTTTTCTTATAACTCGATGAGCAATTTCTACGAGTACGATGTTCTGGTGATCGGCGGTGGACATGCGGGCAGCGAGGCGGCCCTGGCTGCGGCCCGCATGGGGGCTAAAACCGCGCTTCTGACGACCAATCTCGATACGATCGGCCAGATGAGCTGCAATCCGGCCATCGGCGGCGTGGCCAAGGGGCAAATCGTGCGAGAAATCGATGCCCTCGGCGGTGCCATGGGCCGCGCGATCGATGTCACGGGTATCCAGTTCCGCGTACTCAATCGCAGTAAGGGGCCTGCCATGCATGGCCCGCGGGCACAGGCGGATAAGCGGGCCTATCAGACTGAAATCAAACGCCTTTGTGAAGAGCAGCCGAACCTGAGTTTACGGCAGGAAACGGTCGACGACCTTGTCACGGAAGGGCAGGGGGCGGCGCTCCGCATCGTCGGCGTTCGCCTGGCCGACGGCACTTTCTACCGCGCGGGAGCTGTGGTACTCTGTGCCGGCACGTTCATGCAGGGACTGATCCACATTGGCGAATCGCAGATGTCCGGCGGCCGCATGGGCGAAATCGCAACGCACGGCATCAGTGGGGCATTGGTTCGCTTGGGCTTTAAGCTGGGGCGTTTCAAGACCGGCACGCCCATGCGACTCAACGGCCGCACGATCGACTTTGACCAGACACAACTCCAGCTCGGCGATCCGGTGCCGCAGCCGTTCTCATTCTTGAACGACCGCATTGACTGTGAGCAACTCCCCTGCTGGATCACGTCTACCACGCCCGAGGTCCACGAGCTGATCCAGGCCAATCTGCATCGGGCACCGATGTATACAGGCCAAATCCAATCGACCGGGCCGAGGTACTGCCCTTCCATCGAAACGAAAATTGTCCGTTTTGCCGAGAAAGACCGGCATCAATTATTTCTGGAGCCGGAGGGACGGCAAACTCGTGAAATCTATGTCAACGGCCTTTCCACGAGCCTGCCGCGGGAGGTCCAGGACAAGATGATTCGCATGATTCCGGGCCTGGGACGCGCGGAAATCGTGCGGTACGGCTACGCAATCGAATACGACTATGCGCCGCCCGATCAATTGAAGCTCTCACTGGAGACAAAGCGGGTGGCCGGTCTCTACTTCGCCGGACAGATTAACGGCACGACCGGTTACGAAGAAGCTGGCGGCCAGGGCCTCCTGGCTGGAGTGAACGCCGTGCTGGGCCTTCAGAGCAAGGATCCGTTGGTGTTGCGGCGGGAAGATGCCTACCTGGGCGTGATGATTGATGACCTAGTAACCCGGGGTGTCGACGAGCCTTATCGCATGTTCACCAGCCGGGCCGAATACCGATTGTCGCTTCGAGGTGACAACGCGGATCGCCGGCTGACGTCCCGTGGCCATTCGCTGGGATTGGTTGGCGACGATCGCTGGCAGCGGTTGCAGCGAAAGCTGGGCGAGGTTGCTCGGGTAGAGCAGCTTATCGAGAACAATCGCTCGGAAGGGCTGTCGCTAGCCCAGCTTCTGCGGCGGACCGAGACCCAGTGGGCCGATCTAGCCGCTCGACTGCCTGAGCTGGCGGACGTTTCCCAGGAAGTCGCCCAGCAGGTAACCTACGACGCAAAGTACGAAGGGTATCTCGCCCGCCAACAGGTGGATATCCAGCGGCAGCAGCGGCTTGCTGCACGAAAGATCCCCGAAACTCTCGACTTTGCCAGGATTCTTCATCTTCGGGCAGAAGCTCGCGAGAATTTCGAGCGAGTGCGGCCAGTGAATTTGGCCCAAGCAGGCCGAATCAGCGGAATTACGCCTGCGGACTTGGCGGTATTGATGGTGTACTTGGAGGGTGGCGGGAGATAGTTAATGTGAGGTTAAATCGGAGGACGAGCTTCCAAAACGGGAGGCCAGGCAAATTTGATTGTTTAGAGAAGTCTCCTAAATCGTTGAAATATTGTAACTTAGGGAATTCATGCTCGTATTGACTATCTTGGGGAGATAGTTATAATTGCGCTCGTTGGCAATTTCGGTAATGTCGGCATTACCGGATACTATTGCCGATTAGACTATTTTCGGGATGTGAGGGCTTTGCGTACACGGCGGATTTAACGCCCTGAACACGGAGGACTAGAGATCCAGGAAGTGCCTGCCGGCGGTTCGACCAGGAATCTCGCTGAAACTGGCTGAGTAAAGTCAGTTAGAGGGATGATAAGATGAAGACGGTTTTCACGACGGGAGAAGCAGCCAAGATTTGCAAAGTCAGTCAGCAGACGATAATCCGTTGCTTTGATTCGGGCCAACTCAAGGGTTTTCGCGTTCCTGGCAGTCGGTTTCGCCGTATTCCGCGCGATCTACTGTTCAGTTTCATGCGCGACAATGGCATTCCCACCGATGCCTTGGAGAGTGGCAAGCGGAAGGTCTTGATTGTGGACGACGATCTTGAGTTGGTCGAATTGATCACCGACGTTCTGGTGCGGGACAGCCGCTTCGAGATTCGCACGGTGAACAACGGTTTTGATGCCGGTATGATGGTCAAGGAGTACCACCCGGACCTCATTGTCCTGGACGTGATGCTCCCGGACATCAATGGCAGGGAAGTCTGCCAGCGGGTGCGTGCCGACCACAATATGAACGACGTGCGGATCATTTGCATTTCCGGTATGGTCGAGGACGACAAGATTTCCGAGTTGAAGGCCGCCGGGGCCAACGACTTCATGCATAAGCCGTTCGAGGTCGAGAAATTGGTGGAGCGGATGTGCTACCACCTGGACATTGAAACCGTCCATACGTCGTGATCGCGCTGCCTTCCCTCGTTGCTACCTCGCAACGATCATGGTTGCCCATGTCCGACGTCGCGTCTGTCAGCCTGGGAGAGTGGTTCCTGGCCGATTTGCGAGGTCGGACGATCGGAACATTAACGGAGACCTTGCAGGGTGATCCGCCTTTGGCCCTTTGGGTGGCCGTGAAGGCAGATCGCCTTGTTACTGCCCAGCCGAAAAGTCTCGCGGACCTAGCCTTATTGCTAGCGGAGCATGGGCTTTCGTGGCTTCAATGGGATGCTGAACCTCCGGCTGCCCAGATCGATGCCGCGCTGAACGAGCAACTCGCTGCCCGAGTGGCGGTGGCGGTTGTTGTGTCGGAAGTGGCGGCCGAGTTGGCGGCCGTGCATGGGGAAGATGCAATTCGGCAGGCCCGTCTTCTCGGGCTGCTTCAAGATCCGGCCCAGTGGTTGGCCGTGCTGAAACGGACCGTTTCCGGGCAATCGAGGATTCGGCTGCCGAAATGGCTCGCACCCAAGCATTTCGATCCAGCCGCTGTCGAGGCCGTGGAACAAGCAGTTCGTAGCGTAGGCGTCTCGCCTGCGTCCAGCGTAGGCGTCCCGCCTGCGTTGTCCGGGATATTCGCCGTTCTGCCCGGCAATCCAGCGATTTCGCCCGCGTACTTACAGCGCGGACTGGACGCTGCATCTCGCTGGGCCGCCACCCACCTGGCAGCTCGATGGCTAAGAGCTTTGATGGCGAAGCTGGCTCGGCTATCGGTAATGGAGCGATCACTTCATGAGGCGGTTGAGGCCGAGAAGATCGCGGCGATGGGCGAGTTTGCCGCCGGGGCGGGCCACGAAATCAATAATCCGCTGGCCGTCATTGCCGGACGGGCACAACTCCTCTTGCAAGACGAAACGGACCCCGAACGCCGCCGCGACATTGCTCTGATGAACACCCAGGCCATGCGGGTACATGAGATGATCGCCGACTTGCGATTGTTCGCTAGCCCGCCCGAATTAGAGCAGCACCCCCACGATCTGACCCTACTGGTCCGCCGACTGATCGACGAAATACAGCCAATCGCCGCTGGGCAGGAAACGACGGTATGCCTCGTCGAGGGATCCAGCACGGTTCCGGTTATGGCCGACGCCGTACAGTTGACGGTGGCCATAAGATCGCTCTGTCAGAACTCTCTTGAGGCTTTGGGCCATCGCGGCCGGATCGAGATCGCGGTCAACAGCGACGTCGATGAAGCGTCGATCACGGTTGCCGACAACGGGCCGGGCATCTCATCGGAGCAGCGGCCGCATATCTTCGAGCCATTTTACTCCGCTCGGCAAGCTGGCCGCGGCATCGGCATGGGACTGTCGAAGTGTTGGCGTATCGTGACCCAACACGGAGGCCGGATTGAGGTTGGCAGCCGTGCTGGATCTGGGGTAATTTTCACAATTCGCCTGCCTAAATAGTTTCTTAGTCAGCCTGGGTGAAATGCATTGGCCTTTCCGCTCGGAAAAAGATTGACGATTGTAACGATTGTAGCCGAAAAAGAGTGTAAGGGCGATTTATACATCAATTTACGCTGAATAACCCTTAGTGTAGGGGGCTGCATTTCATGAACACAGACATCATTTTTCGCGAAACGGCCGGCTCGTGCGGTCAGGACGGTCATCTGCCAAGAATTCGATTCCGCACTGTTTGTCGATTGACGGCGATCGGTTTGTGGTTTGCCTTGGCCGTGGTGGCAAGCGGAATGGTTTTCTCGTCCACGGCTACTGCACAAGACGCGTCCTGGCAGGAACAGCCGAGACGGCGGGCACGCACCATCGCACCGCGTTATCCGGACGAGGAACTGCCGAGCCGCAGTGTCGCGCTGAATGACGATATGCCGTCTTTGACGACTCCGGTCCCGCCTGATGCGGTTGACTCGCCGTCGAACCGGCCGGAAATGAAGAGAAAAGCTAAACCCTCGGGTGAAGAGATCCGCGACGACGAGCCTCGGCCCGCTCGGGGAACACATCCCACTCCGCGGCACCCCGTGGTAGTTGACGAAGAGAATGCTTTGGAGCCGCGTGACCCGTTCGGAAACCGTAGCGAAGAGTGCGACGGGAACCAATTTGGCTATTCGGGGCTTGGTGTGCGCGGAATCCTACGCGATCGATTGTGGTTTCGCGGCGAGGCGTTGCTCTGGTGGCTTCGAGGCGGGCAGACTCCGCCGCTGCTGACGACGAGTTCCGGCACCACGTCCCAGGCCGAGGCGGGCGTACTCCCAGGGGCCACGGTCCTCTTCGGCGACCAGGAGTTGAACACCGGCCTGCACGCCGGCAGCCGCCTGACTTTCGGCCTTTGGCTGGACAGTTGCGAGGAATCGGGATTGGAATTCTCCTACCTCATTCTAGGTGAGAACCGGCAGGCATACAACAACGCGAGCGACGGTGTTCCCATTCTGGCTCGACCGTACTTCAACGTGTCGGGCGGGAGTGAGACTAGCATTCTGATTGCCTATCCTAATTTTTCCAGTGGCACATTCAGCGCAACTTCCACCGAGAACTTCCAAGGGGCCGAGGCCTTGTGGCGTAGGGCGGTCGTCCACGGCTGCAACGGACGGATCGATTTCCTCGCCGGCTATCGCTTCCTGCGCCTGACCGACGGTTTGGAAATCGCCAGTGTGCAAGACTCAGCTATACAGCCTGGTGCGAAGGTTGGCATAGCGGACACGTTCCACACACGAAACGATTTCAATGGTGCCGACGTGGGGTTCGCGACGCAATGGCACCGTAACCGTTGGTCGCTTGATACCCTCTTGAAATTGGGAATCGGCCAGACGAACACGCAGGTACTCATCAACGGTTCGACGACGGTCAACAACGGCACACCCTTGAGCGGCGGTCTATTGGCACTGCCGAGCAATATGGGGAGCCATGAATCGCGACAGTTCTCCGTGATTCCCGAAATCGGATTGACCCTGGGCTACGATCTGACTTCGCGGCTGAAGGCCACGGTGGGCTACACGCTCCTGTATTGGAGTAACGTCGCCCGGCCTGGCGATCAGATTGATCTGAACGTCGATCCGAACCAGTTTCCGACGCAGTTGGTACCGGTGGGGACGGGCACGAAGCCGGCGTTCGTGCTGCACACATCGGACTTTTGGGCTCAAGGACTCAACTTGGGCCTAGACTATCGCTTCTAATCAATAACTGTCACTCTTCCCGTGCTACCACTCGACCGAGATCGCGGCCGTGGTTAGTCCGGCACCGACGGAACAGAGGACGACCTTGTCGTCGGGCCGTAGGCTGCGTTGCACATCGGTCAAGGCCAAGGGAATGCTGGCACTGGATGTGTTGCCGACGTTTTCCATGTTGACGAAGAATCGATCAAACGGAATGCCACTCCGCTTCGCTGCGGCCTTCAGGATGCGGCCGTTGGCTTGATGCGGAATGACCCAACGGGTCTCTTCCGGCTTCCATCCGCTACGGGCCACGGCCTCGCGAATCAGGGTGGAAAAACTTTCCGTGGCAAAACGGAACAAGGCGTGGCCGTCGATGCGGATCCACGGATCGCCATGCCCGTTGGGCAAGAGGTAACCAGGTGCCTCGCGGCGGGCCGTGTGAATGCCCCGGCTGTCGCCGCCGATCTGCACGTGACGGATGCGATGGCCCGTGCTGCCGGCCGAAATGATCGCGGCACCCGCGCCGTCGCCGAAGAGGAAATAGGCGTTCCGATCGGACGCATCCAAAAGCCGCGATTGCATCTCGACACCCACCGTCAGCACGTGCCGCGCCAGGCCCGAAACAATCATCCCTCGGGCGGTCGCCACGGCATACAGCCAGCCGCTACACGCGGCGTTGAGATCGAAGGCTGACACGGTCGGCAGACTGAGGCGATCCTGGAGTATGGCCGCGGTGGATGGAATGGCCATGTCGGGTGTGGTCGTGGCCACGATGATCGCGTCGATATCGCGGGTATCCAGCCCTGAGTTGCGAATGGCCTCCAGGGATGCCTTAAAGGCCATGCCGGAAGGCCGCTCGTCGTCGTCGGCCCAGCGTCGTTGGCGAATGCCGGTCACTTCATAGACGTATTGATCGGTCAGTTCAGGGAAGCCCTTTACCAGTTCGGCATTGGTGACCACGCGGGACGGCAGGTAGCCGCCCACGCCCCGGATGACCACGCCCTCGCAACGATCGCGGATTGCGGCGGCCGAGTCTGCGGCGGCCGCGATGGCCTCGTCACGGGCAGCCGCAGGTGGAATCCACTCCCGCATGGCCGCATCGCTGGTCTCGATTTCCAGCACCGGTTCCACCAGAGGCATGGTTTCACCCTCCTGCCGTATGACGCGAATGACGCGCCCAGAGCAGGGGGCTTCAAAGTCGAAGACCGACTTGGCACTATCGATTTGGGCCAGAGTTTGCCCACGCTGGAAGTGGTCTCCTTCGGCGACTCGCCATTCAATGATGGTTGCCTCGGTCTCGCTTGCCCCTTGTGCAGGCAAGTAAAGCGGCATACGAAAAGGGATCGCCTCCATGAAAGCCCCGACTTTACGCTGTTCCTAACCACTCAAACTGGAATGATTCGTAATAAAAAAATGCCCGATACACCTCCACGGGCTGTGTTATAGACGTTCAAGCAACCTTTCGCAACTGCTCGGATGATAAAATCGCTGTAATCGCCTTGCGGATCTTCTCCTGGCTGGGTCGGCATACGGTCTCCAGTTCGGGGGCGAAGGGAATCGGAGTGTCGGGTGTAGAAATCAGTTCCGGTGCTGCCTTGAGCGACGGGAAGCACTCGCGCGTGAGTAGCGAAATGAGCCGGTCGCCCAGCCCCTGCGTCTCGCCCGATTCCTGAACGACCAGCAGCCGGCCCGTCTTTTTGACCGATTCGGCAATTGGCCCCATATCCAGGGGCTGCAAGACCATTGGGTTCCAGACTTCGACCGAACAGCCCGACTGGGCCACGGCAGCCAATGAGGAATGGACCATCGCGCCCAGGGCGACGAGCGTCAGATCGGTTCCTTCCGTGTAACGTCGCGACCGCCAGACGGCTGCCAGATCGCCGTCAAAATCGATGTCGCCTGTGCGGCTCCAGTAGAGCAGCTTGTGTTCAAAAACGAGACATGGATTGGGATCGTAGAATCCGGCCAGCAGGGCTTCGTAGGTTTCTTGCGGTGTGGCCGGGTAGAGCAACTTCAGCCCTGGGAAACGGGACCACAATCCTTCAAACTCACCCGAGTGGAACGCGCCCACCGTCATACCGCCGCCGCATGGCAGCCGCACGAGCATCGGTGCCGCACAGCCGGTACGGAAGTACCATGTGCCGGCATTCAGGCCGAGTTGGGTCACGGCTTCGGTCGAAAAATCGGCAAACTGGAATTCGATGATTGGCTCTGCCCCGAGCTGCGAGGCACCGAGCGCGAAGCCCATAATGCTCGACTCGGCCAGTGGCATATCGATCACGCGATCGGCACCGTGGCGATCAACCAGCCCCTTACAAGTCTTGAATGCGGAACCATAAACGCCAACGTCCATGCCGGCGAGAAATGCATCCGGCTGGTTCGCCAGCAGAAAATCGAGGGCCATGTTGACGGCGTCACCGTTTTTGACGCCCTTCGCCTGGAATCGCTTCAGCCGTGGTGATAGCCGACGGAACGGAACCGACTCGGCCGCTGACTTCATGGTAGCAGGCACAGTCCTCTGTGCCGTCCGCCCTCCGGTGCCGGCCACCGCTTCTTTTTCAAAAGCTGATGTGTTCCGGCGAACGGCAGACGGAGTCTGCCCGCCACTTTTCTTCTCGCCGTCGCGTTCGACGAGCACCCCAGCGTCGTCGGCGAGTAGCGCAACCTCGGCATGCACCGGCCACTGCTGCGGCACCCGTGGCCGACCGACGGCCAAGGCGCGAGTGACCGCGTCGCGGACTTCCGTCTCGATGGCCTCTTCAATGCCGGCAATCGATGATTCGGTAAGGCCGCAAACTTCGGCCAGGCGATGTCGTGCCTGGATAACTGGATCGTCCTTCTGCCAACGCTTCATCAGTTCGGCTGGAACGTAAATGCCTTTGTCGTAGGCAGCATGACCGCACAAGCGACGCGTATCGCACTCCAGCAGCACGGGCAACGACGACTCTTCCATGGTGTCGATTGCTTCGCAGACTGTCGAGTAGACTGTCCAGGGATCGGTGCCATCAATCGTGCGGCCGGTGATGCCGTAGCCAATCGCCCGATCGGAGAGCCGTTGGCAGTTGTATTGCATGCTCGTGGGCGTGGAAAAGGCATAATGATTGTTTTCGATCAGGAACAAGACCGGAATCTTATGGACCGAGGCGATATTGAGCGATTCGTGAAACTCACCCGTGCTGGTGCCGCCGTCGCCGATGACCGCCAAGCCGAAGACCTGCTCGCCTCGGCGGCGCGCCGCCCAGGTTCCGCCGACAACCAAGCTGAGCATCTTGCCCAGGTGGCTGATCATCGGAAACCGTCGGGATGCCGCGTTGCCATGATGGACATTGCCCTCGCAAGCATGGGTCGGACTGTCGGCATTGGCTAGGTATTGGCAAAGAAGTTGATAGGGGGTGGAACCCAGCAATAGGTGGGCACCCAAGTCGCGGTGCAGCAAAGACAGCACATCGCGGCCAGGCCGCAACGGCATCGACATGCCGATCGCAGTGGCCTCGTTGCCGATACCGACAGTGACGGTGCCTTTAACGTACCCCTTTTGGTACAGTTCCAGAAACCGTTCATCCAGACGCCGCGAGAGGAACATCCGGGGATATGCGACCCGATAGCATGACTCACGCCCCAACCGGTGGGGCCAATGCACCAATTCGGAGGTAGATTGGGCTTCATCGGCCGGCAGAGCCATGATTTTTGGCAAGATGGGACTCCGTCCCTCCACGGCCGGACCAATCGTGTTGTTCGGCTCGGCTACCAAGGCATCCTCGCCAGGGTTGTATAGGTGTAATGTCACGAGTGTTTCCGACCTTTCCTCTGGGCGGTCTCCAGGATGGAGTGTCGGATTCTAGCGTGGCGAGTCCATCGTGTCACGGGCAAGTTGGTCAAATTCGCTTATTAGGAAATCATTTTTACGTACAAATCGGCCGATGTACCCGTGGATGGGTCTTGCAAAGGGTTGGGTTGGCCATTAATATAACGATATAAGGATTCTGATGAATTCCTCGGTAGCTCAGTTGGTAGAGCAAGCGGCTGTTAACCGCTGGGTCGTAGGTCCGAGTCCTACCCGGGGAGCTGACTTAAGTCGATACGCAGTAACTATTTGCGGGCCTCGTCGGTGACGAGTGCGACTTCTGGTTTCGGTCTACAAGTAGACGATAACTCAGGAGAAACACTATGGCCCGACCGCGTAACGAAATTCCGACCTATCGGCGAGACACCCCACGCGACCGCGGAAAAGCGGTCGTGTGCGGTCGTCCGGTCTATTTTCCTGGCGAATTTAACTCGCCGGAATCACTGCTCGCCTACCAGCGTTGGCTGGCCGAGTATCTTGCAGCCGCTCCGCTAGATTTCAAGGCCGGTGCCACAATCGAAGTGCTGGCCCTGGTGTTCATGGAACAGTTTGTCGAGCCTCGCTTCCGTAAGAATGGCCGCCCCACGTCCGAAGTCAGCAGCTATCGTGTCGCCATGCGCCCGGTCGTCGAGCTTTACGGCACTACCCCGGCGGCTAGTTTCACGCCCCGCAGCCTTCGCACCTGCCGCGACCAGCTCGTCCGCGCCGGATACACCAGAATCCGCATCAACGGGCACGTGCAGCGGATTCGCCGGATGTTCCGCTGGGGCGTGGCCGAGGGGATCGTGCCGGAAGCGGTGTGGCGCACCTTGACGGCACTGGAAGGCTTGCGGAAAGACGAAGGCGGCGTGGAACAGCAGCCCACGGTTCCCGCCGACGAGGCATTGGTCGATGCAGTGAAACCTTACGTCACGCCGCCCATCTGGGCGGCCATCCAGTTTCAGATGTGGACTGCCTGCCGCCCAGGCGAGGCCCTGGCAATCAAATCCAGCAACACATTGGCAGATGATCCGATCCTGCCGGCCGCCGTTCGATCGTTGTGCTGGGTGTATCGTCCCGGATCGCACAAAACTGAGCACCACGGGCGCGGCCGGCTGATCCTCATCGGTCCCCAGGCCCAGGCGATCATCGAGCCCTGGCTGCGGCCGGCAGACCCGGAGGCGTATTTGTTCAACCCGGTCGAGGCGAGAAGGTGGGCCGATCGGAAACGTAAGAAAAACGCACGGCCAAATCTTACAAATGCAAAACCGACTCCGACTCCTGCTCGCCAAATCGCAGGTTCGCACTACACCGTCTGGTCCTACTCCCGCGCCATTCGCCGGGCCTGCGAACGGGCTGCCGGCATGCCTTCAAACCTGATCGAGGTCCCCCGGCGGCTGAAGGGCACCGAGCGGGCCGCAGCGATCGCCGCCGCCAAGGCGTGGCGCCGCGAGCACAAAGGCTGCTACTGGCACCCGCATCAACTCAGGCACAATGCAGCAACAAAAATCCGCGCAACCTACGGAATCGAGGTTGCGCGGATCATCTTGGGCCATGCCCGGATGTCAGCCACGGAGATCTACGCTGAGCGGGACCTTGTGGCCGCCGCCCAGGCTATTGCCGCGATGGGTTAGCTGCCAACATCGCCCACCTTCCAGTGGGTGCATGTTGGTTGTATGCGAGGGCAACTGCCTCCGCAAGGTCTTCTGCCGCTGCCGGCAGAAGGACATCGATCCGCTCAATTTCCAAAGGGGCATCGAGCATATCGGAGGGGTTCCACCCCAATGGTCGAAAAATAATAATGACCGAATATTCCATTGTGTCCTCCAGTAGGTGATTGGGAGCTGCCCGGTACAGCCGGGCCCTGGAAGACTTCTGTCCTGGTTATTGACCGAGAAAAAGTATACTTATGTTCAATCATCGTGCAAGCCCCCGCTAGCAAAAAATTTAGCGAGTCCGTAAGTCCTACAGGAGCAAGGCGCACGGACTTGCGCCCGCGCGATTTCGCTCGGGCAACAAGGCATCGCGGTCGCCGCAGAAACATTTTCTGACGTCGATAGCCATCGCTGACGGACTGCCAACTGGCGGTTGGCCTGACGTATCACGACGGCACAGTGATCGTCGTGGTCGCAATTGTAGGCTCTGGCGAATGCCTTCGCCTTTTCCAAGGTCAGATCACGACACTTGACGGACATGCATGCAGAATCAAAAAAGATGCTGACAGCGTAAGCCTCGGGGTGGGGCATGATGTAGATAGCTCCGATATATACGGAGGCTGCGATGCGGTCGCAGTACCAGCGGCCTCAGGCCGGGTAATTGACAAGTGTCCAATTTATACAAAAGAACATTTATTGCAAGTGTCCCAAGGCACGTCCGAAGCAAAATTTCGCAATTGTGTGCCGTAAACCTCATGGGCGCAAGGAATAAGGGTGAGAGGGAATTTTCCACGCGGCGACAGGGAATCGTGACCGACGGTGGAGAACTTGTTCGCATCAATCGCCACATGCAACGGCGCCCCGCGCTCAACGGGAACCACCGCCTGAGTGCCACGGTCCCAATGCGGGCCACGTCATCGCCGACAGCCTTCCAGCAACGATGGAGGGGATTGGCATTTGCAGTCAAAACCCGCTTGCTCATCATCGCCAGGATCTTGGCCGACGTGTCGTTCTTCTCGGCCGTGGGCGACGCTCGGTTGGGAGCGGCCCAATGCCAGATCCTCGTCCTCTGCGGCCGAGCCCATGGTGACTGAAAACCTGTGAGTATTGGCCGGCCGGCCGAGCGTGGGTAGCCGGGGTTTCGGCCGGGGCGGCAGAAAAATCAGCGGTCTTTGCCGTCAGCCTTTTCCAAAACCGCCGAAATGGTACTAATCCGATGGTGGCCGGAATGGGTGTCTATAACGGGGGGCGGTTCTCTCGGCCCGGACGGCATCGGATCTGATTCTCCCGTTAAAGTCACGGCGGGAACAAAAGCAATGCCTGGTAGGGTTGAATCTGGCCGTTTGAGCGAGCAGCAAGAGTACACACTAGAAAATTGCCATTTCGACCCATCAGATTTCCCGCAATCGATAAGGTCGAACATAGAAACGAGTTCCGATTGGTCGACTCTCTATAATTCGGATCACAAATATGGTAGGTTAATGGTTAGGAACATTTGGTCTCTTGTCCCGGTTGACCACGGGGTCGATGGCGGTAATTGAAAAAGCGAGCCCCCGATGCCTTTTGCCCACCTACAGTTACGACCGGAAGCAAAGCTAATCAATGGTATCGACGACACTGTCGAGCTACCTAACGTCCTCAAACCCGGATGCTGGGAATCGGACATCAATCGCTTCTTTGACTTGACCTTTCCCACCGTGGCACTTCGGAAAGCCATCCGGACGGTAACCGAGCGTTTTGCGCAGCCAATGGGGGCGAAGGGATTATTCTTTATCGAAAAGCCCTATGGCACAGGAAAGTCCCACTTTCTGGTGACGATCCAGCACGTTCTCTCCGGCGAAACTGCCGCCCAACAGTGGCTCCAAAAATGGCCGGCGACGGAGTTACCTCTACTTCCCGACGACTTAATAGTCTATTCGCACTCATTCGTCGAGCATAGCCCATTGGATCTCGTAAATGACGTACTTCTTAAGTGGCTTGGGCTACCAGAACAGCGTGATCGGATGGCAGACGTCCAACTGATCGACGAAATGATTACCAACTCGCCGTGGTTGGCAGGCCGTCGGTTGGTGCTGATTTTGGACGAACTGGCTCGGTGGTTCAGCAACCTGAAGGCGCAGGCAGGCGGCGATTCGCTGGTGGCACGCGCTGAAGCTTTTATTCAGGCTGCCGGCAACTACGCTAACCGTTCAGATAAACTCACGCTGATCGTTACGGCCCTGCCTGGTCTGTTGCCAAGCGATGTACAAGCGGTGATTGTCCGAAATGCTGTGCAACTTGAAATCAGAGCATCTGATCAGTTGAGTGTCGTTCTTCACCGTATCTTCGAGAACTACGACCCAAATAACACACCACCGAGTGTCGCGGCCACGGTAGACGCCTTCCGTCAAGCTTACGGCCAGGCGGGGTTGCCCACTGGCGAGGTTGACGCGCTATGCGACGACTTACTCAAGTCGTACCCAATTCATCCAGACTTCGCCAAGTTGGTGTTGGAACGCTTTCCTAAAGGAAGTAATTTCCAGAACGAGCGTGGTGCATTGAACTACATTGCCCGAGTGGTCTCCTTGGCAGAAGACCGCCAGTCGCTGATCGTCACTCCCGCGCAGGCCGACGTTCGTGACGAGGTGATTCGCCGAAAGTTGGGTAGTGTCGATGCCAGTGGCACCGATCTTCCCAAACTCGCGGCCGATGATCTAGGCACTATGCTCAATCCATCGCCGCTCCACGACCAGGTAATGGCAACGGTCGTCGGTTTCTCGCTGGTGTCGCAGCGCGACCCGGGGGCAACTCGTGAGGACATTCTAAGGGCATGTGTGGCTCCAGGCGTTTCCACAAATGATGTCTTGGCCAGCCTAAAGACCATTGCTGCCACCGAACATGTATGGCCAATGCAGGACCGCTATCTCGTCCGTGATCGCCGTAATCCCGCGAATACCGTGGCAACGCAGGCGCGTCGTGAACTACAGCGAAATAGAAAGCAGTACCAGGACTATCTCGCCGATACGAGCATTCGCGAGGTGTTTGGAGGCACCTCCTTGGTCTATAGCGATCTTGCTGCGTTTGGGCAAATGCTTGCAGCCGTTTCTCAAACGCAGAACCCGTATGACGTCAAATTCGTGATTTGCACGCGACGTCTTACGCCAGACGAGCGAAAAGCGTTCTTCCTTGCGAGGCCAAACGCCAACCTGTTCGTGATGCTTGAACCGATTGACGCCAGTTACGATCCACTGAATGACGATACCCTCCTTTTTGACGTCGCCAGAACAGTTGCCGCCGGTCGATTACACTCCGAGTGCCGAGAAGCCAGCTTAATGGTTGAAGCGACCGCCTATCGCAAGGAGAGCGAGGTTGCGAGTACCCAGGTACGTGAGCGGCTACAAGGTGCCTACGGCCGGATGCTCCTGTGGAAGACTCAGCCACAGATTTACGACGAAATTGAAATCGACACGATCACGCTGCGCGGCAAGAAGTTCACCTACGATCTAGCCCTTCAGGAACTCAAGGGGTTTGAGGGTGATCCTGAAACACACCGCCGCGACATCCTGACCAACATGAATCGGCTAACAGGTCAGGCCATTCCTGTGGTCGAGCAGGTTTTCCGTGAAACACTCGGATTGCACGTGCCCGTTCCAAAAGACGTGGTTGGTGACACGTTGATCCAAATGGCGAAAGAGAATGAGATCAGCTTGGTGCATCCCAATCATACCTACTGCGGAGCAGATGATGACTACGGCCAACTTACACGAAATCAGCGGATTGAACTAGGGCGATGTAAGGTGGCCGACCCTCTTCCGCAGCAGTCTTCAACCGTGGTCCATCCACCCCAGGGTACTGGAGGTGCCACGAGGTCTAACACATCTTCTGGCGGTGGAATTAGTTCATCCGGCAGCCCACCGTGGGTACAAGGCACAATTGGCTTTGGTACTACGACCACGTCGCAGCAGGGCAGTGCTGGCTCGTCCGCCGGTACATCGATCTCCGGGCCTGGAGTTACGGCCACGCCGTCCAGCATTGTACAGCCGCAGGCAGCTATTGCAGTTGTAGAGAACATTCCGGCACTACCATACACGCAATTCCTGGCCGAAATCCGGTCCAGAGTGCCTGTCGGCTCGATTGTTGAGCATGCCGAGGTATCAATTGAGATCCAAGACACACTCCAGCCGGTCGCGGCGGCGGATTGGGTGACCTATGCTGGCACGGTGGACAAACCGACAGACTTGGACCTGGCAATCAAACTGACTCGTCACACGCCTACGGCACAACCTGAACTCGAACAGTGGGTGGCCAGCCTACCCAATGTTCCAAATGCGGAATACCGAGCATTCCTGAAAGTTCTCAAACCGCTGGGAACGGGAGCGCAATAATGGCAGTACCCAAGGATTTGTGGACCCCTGCGATCCTCGATAGTTATCTTGCCGCGCCGGCACCCATCGAGTGGGTTTTTGGGCGGCTGAGACAAGCCTTCGACGATGTACGGTACAGGCAGGCTATTCAGGCGAATTCCATTCCAGCTTGGCTGTTGAATGCGGAATGTGAGGCTGCCGCATTGGAGATGTCCCTAGTGGCGGCCGGCGGCATGATCTACGATGAGTTCCTTCAGCCTCCACCAGTCGACCGCGACATTGGTAGCGTGTTGCAATCCTCCCCGTGTTGTGTCCTTCTGCTCGATGGCTTGTCGCTTCGTGAAATACCGGAGATCCTTGATCGTGCTGCACAGACCCCCAACTGCTCGGTCACCCGCATAACATGGGCGTTGGCAGCCACGCCTGCCGACACGACACACTTCCGCCAGCAGCGACTCCAAATGGGCGGTGCCAACATCACACAGCTCGCCACTCCGATGTCGCAACTCGGGGTGACATACCGCGTGCAACGTAGCCAAGTGGATATTCTGGAACCAGTTTCCCCCACGGATCGAAAGGTGTTTGTCTGGTCGCAGTTCCCCGACGCTACATTTGGGGACGAGTCGGCAAAACACCTAGGCCACTTCACTACGACTATCGTTCCTGGCTTGCGGCAAGTATGGAACAACGTGCTGATGCGTCTCGGCAAGCGGCGAATAATTATCACGTCCGATCACGGCTATCTCTTACGTGACCGGGCAGCGGACTCCTCGCTGGGGCCGGAATTGTGGGAAGTTTGCCCTGCCTGGAATCCATCGCAAGCGGATCAAAAGACGTTCCGGCAGCGATTCAACCAGATCTTTGGCGGCGGCCGATTCGTTGATCGTGAACTGACCCAGGACGAACTGTCTGAGATTCCAGATCGTCGGATTATTAAGACTTTCCAGAAAAATTATAAGACTTATACCACGGTGCTTGGCCGCTTCTTCTGGCGGGCTGGCGGCGCAGCCTTCGACCATGATGGTCTTTCACTTCTTGAGAACATCGTGCCGTGGATAGAATTAGAGATTGGGTAATGCCGGTTATGACGAACCACCTGCGACAAATCGACATCGGCTTCCCCATTCCTGAGGTGAACGCTCTAGCATTACCCGAACGCAAGGTTTTCAAACCCATTTACCAGATGGGCAAATGGTTTGCGCGCCGGTCGTCGGCTGTATTTCGAGCGATGCTATTGGCCGCCGCTCTGCCAGCAGAGCCTCCCGATGATTTTAAGCAATGTATCCGTGCGATGATTAAAGAACGTCGGCGCGACACAGCCCCGGAACCAACCGATGAGGAAGTGAACGCAGAGTCGCGGCGTTTATACTTGATGGCGATGTTCTATCGCAACAACCAGGAGAACCCGTACACCAAGGGCCTGATTGTTCTCGACCCCTTCATGGGCGGCGGCACGACGGTTGTCGAAGCCGCCAGGCTTGGCATGAAACCGATTGGCGTTGACGTAAATCCTGTTGCCTGGTTCATTGCCAAAACCGAATTAGAGCCGGTGAGCATTTCGCTGTTAAAGGACGCCTTTGAGCAATTACGGAATCGGCCCGTGGTTTTGCCGATCGCGACTCCCGTTGATGTACCAACTACGCTCGAGAAGTTCATCAAACACTGGTACACAACCCGCTGCCCATCATGCGGAGGCGACGCGGAACTGATTTATGCGCTTTGGGTCAAGCAGGATCGTTGTCTGAATGTTCTTTGCGATTCGCCTGTCGTGCGGTTCTTCAAGACTTATTTGGTCGCACAGAAGGAATTGCGGATATCGTACATCGAGGATTGCATCTGTCCTGCATGTTCCACGGCGGAAGAACCCAAGACCTTTGATTGGGAAATCGAGCCGGCTTCACTTCTTTTTCTCCCCGGTGGTGCAAATCAGATTGGCGTCTCAGGGTGGGATGCTGGCTCGAATCGCAAAACGCACGGGGGTGGGCACAAGATCCGATGGGCTTATGCTGCTTGGCCTGGCCCCGTTCAGTGCCCGCACTGCCACAGCGATGCGATGCCTACGCATCGGCTAGTACTGGAGGCGATGACGCGCAGTGATGGCAAGGAGCAACGCACCTACCGTCGAGATCTCATTGCCACGTCTGCCGGGCACCCTGTTGTGAACGGCAAACAAATCGTCCAGGGTAAGAGAGGCAACAAGCTTGCGGGCAAAGAACTGCCGAAGGTCGTGCAAATCACCGTGATCCACAACCCTAAGGATCAGGCTCTTTGGGAGTACCGTGGCGAGTTGCCAACCGATGATACTGCAACTCGCGCATGGTTCGACCGACCGAAGAAAACGGATGATGGATCGCTTAATGGGATAATCCCTCCTCGGCCATACGTGCCCATGCCGAACGGCTCAAAACTCTACTTGGACGAAGGCCCAGAGCATGGTGGCCAATATTTGTGTTCGGGTGCTCAGCCGCATGTTTCCGCGGTTTTTGATGCTGGGACGAAACGATTGCAACAACACGGTCGCCCCACTCCTTTCGAGATGGAATGCTACGCGATCGAAGGCTACTGTCCAATCTGTGCCGCCGCCGCCAAGGGGCAACCTAAAGGGACCAACGGAGAGAGTCTGCCATTATTTGAAGGGGACGAAACTCAAGACGAAGCAATTGAAGCATTGCGGTTAGACAGCGTTTCGATCAGGTGGCACTCAACGAACACACAACGGGAATATTCTAGCCTACCGATGGTTGCCGCCAACTTCCGGTTCTTCAAGACTCCCGACCCCGCTGACCTACGGCGCATTCAGCAAGCGGGCGTACTCTGGCATCAAGTTCAGGTCGAGGACGGCGTGGTCTGGCCCAAGGGCCACGCGATTCCCTACGGATACAATACACGGGTCGGCAACGACCTATGGGTACATGGTTACCATGATTGGTCCGACATGTTCTTTCACAGGCAGTTATTATGCTTGTCTCAGATCATCACGTCGCTGTCTTGCATGCCAAAGTGGTCGGATGAATCATGCATGGACACTGTTCTCAAGTTGCAGGAATTGCTGCTCTTGCCGTTCACTCGCGCTCTGGAAGGAAGCAATCAGTTCTGTCGGTACGCCACCAATCGCAATGAGGTCAAAGGGATACTGGCGCGTCACGATTTCCAACCGAAGTGTACGCCCGTCGAAGGCAACCCGTGGGGCGGAACCATCGGCAGCTCCACGATGACAGGATTGTATAGCATTCTCTTAGATGGAATGACGTTTGCAGCGGCTCCGTATGACGAAGCCAGACTCTCAAGCGATGGTAAATCCGATGACAATATTTACTTGTCAATTCCTCAGCATGGTGCTGTACCTGAGTTGCCCTGGCGTCCCCGAACACCCGGACAGGAACAACTTCTCGAGCAAGCCATCGCAACAACTGCACGGCAAGGATCGCTTTCCGAGGAGCTCGCAAGGGTCTGTGCTCGTCCTGCCGTAACCCGAAAAGGAGACGCCTTCTACCCGTGGGATGGTTTATCGGATTCTTTGTTACGAGACATGAAGAGCCGATCCGATTTCTTATCCTTGAAGGAGCATCCGGGGCGTACTATCGGTGTGGCTTGTTGTGATTGCCGTTCACTTCGGTTCGTTCCTGACGCAACGGTCGATCTGGTTATTACCGATCCGCCCTTTGGTGACAATGTTAACTACAGCGAACTGTCGGACTTCTTCTATGTTTGGATGGCGGGGATTCTCAAAGGTCGCTATCTTGATTCCAGCGGCAATGATCTATTTGATCGCTGGGAAGATGAGATTGTGCCACGTGACAGGGCTGAGCGGGATGCGATCGCTTTTGCCGAGGATCCCGAACTGCCCCCGAATTTTGTACGGCGAAAACGGCTGTTACAGACACCCAAGAAAGCTGAAATTATCGAGAGTCGGGCTGCTCAGCAGACGAAGACTGCACGCGACTACAATGATGCCCTGCGACTCGCCTTCGCGGAAGCTCACCGCAAGTTGAAGCCGGACGGACTGATGGCGTTCACATTCCACCACAACGACGTTCGGGCTTGGTGGGCTGTCATCGCGGCACTGCTCGAGTGTGTTGCGGTCGAGAATAACGGATTCCACCTGCGGTCTGTATATCCAATTGTCGGCGAAGCGGAAACCACCACTCATCATCATGAAAAGCAGAACGCGACGTTCGATATCATTCACGTATGCCATAAACGGACGACATTGCCAACGACAATAAAATGGGCTGTGTTCCGCCGTAAGGTCCGCGAAGCCGTGCGTAGGAAGCGAGATGAGTTATTGTCGATTCCCGCATATAACCCGCAAGAAGGTGGCTACGTCAGCCGCAATGATTTACGAATGATCCTGCTGGGTGTCGGGTTTCAGCTATACAGCGAACATTACGGACGTGTAGAGTTTCCGGAGGGATTCTTGCGACAAGCCCAAGCCTCGCCGCGCGGGCGTAAAGCCAAACACTCGATTCAGGACGCGGCGAGAATGTTGTTTGAGGAAGTAGGGGAGGATGTCAGGCGCGAGACTAACCCATCGGACGATCCGGCGGCCCGGAATCTCCGAGAGATAGCCTATGCGATCGATGAGATTCGGGACGAAATCGAACACGAACAAACGAACCCACTGCCGGCCGAATTGGAAAGTCTCGCTGGTGAAGTGGACCGCGTTAGCCGCTACTACTTCAAATATCTGCTTCCCGAACACGGGCGAACGATCAAGTTTGACGATTTGAAGCAACTCGAGTATCGTACTGGTGTCGCCGTTCCCGATCTCTTGGCCGCTGATGTTCTCACGACTCGCTCTAAGGGTCGTATCTATGAGGTCAAGCGGCCGCACGAGCGGTATCGTCGGCTACGCGATCGTTTTGTCGATAGGCGTCCACCCTTGGGCGTACTCGATCGTGCCCATTTCCTGATTGGAGCCATCGATGATGCCATCTGGGCCGAACGGGCTGGTGTGCAGACCGTACCGATCGATCAATTCCTTGTTGACGGTCGTCCTATGGATGAAGCTTGGGCGGATTGGAAGGACCAACTGACGGCAGCGATTCGCATGGTCGCAGCGCACGTCGAGGACGAGGAAACCAAAACGGCATGTGGCCGTGCCCTAAAGTGGCTGGCGCCGGGCCTGGAGTTGTTTGGATCATGAGATTTCTGACCGGTTACAATCTGATCGAATTGTCGGCGACCAACCTCCGCCGTCCGCGCGACCCGCGTGCGGTCGGCCTTCCCACGCAGGTTATAGGCTTTTTGGATCTCATGCGAGCTTTTCAATCCGGGGCAATTGATTCTTGGTCGTACGGCTCGGAACTGACAGTCGTGGGAGTTGAACAGTTCTTGCGCAATGCGGCAGACCCCGTCGAAATGGCAAAGTATATCCACGACAGGATTCTCTATGATCAGCGAGTGTATCGTGGTCTCGGGAAATTGGAAGCGTCGCTCGTGATTGTTTGCGACGGTGAGTTCGATGTAGGACAGCACACTTTCCAGTTGCGGATTGGCCAGATGCGACTGCCTCTAGGCCTGCTGTTTGTCGCCCAACCCCAGATATTGCCCGGCGAGGGTAACCAACGCGGCTATCATGTGCCGTTCAAGCTAAGCGGTTGAGCCATGACAGACGCTGAGAATGACGTACTTGCTGCTGGTACAAAGGTTCGATGTACGTCGCATCCCGAATGGGGCGTCGGCGAGGTCATCTCGCAACAGACTCTGGGACGCCGCACCCAGTACCGCATACTTTTCCAAGGTGACGGTCAGTTCGCGGTGCGAGTTCTGTTTGCTGAGGATATCGCCAGGGCAACTGGACCTTGGGAAGATGCGAAGGCAGCCCGTTGGGGGCGTCTGGAATTGTTTGAACTCCGTCAGTGGGCGTTCTTGCTGCCCGCGCTGAATACTGGCGGAGAGATCTCGAACGCCAGAACCGAACTTCTCCCCCATCAGATTCTGCTTACCCACCGCATTGCCAACGCGAAGCGACGGAGGATACTAATTGCAGATGAAGTAGGGTTGGGCAAGACGATTGAAACAGGGATGGTTCTCCGAGAACTGATGAGTCGGGGCGAGGCCAATCGAGTGCTGATTGTCACTCCGGCCGGGTTGACATTGAATTGGCTGGATGAGCTGGAGGACAAATTCGGCCTTTCGCCAACAGTCCTCGGCGAGGATTTCGATGATTCTCGCTTCGATGCCTGGGAGCGGAACCCACTGGCAATCGCGAGCATCGATCGATTGAAACGAAAGGAGCGAGTTCGGCGTTTGGCGCAGGCGCCAAATTGGGATGTTGTCGTCATTGACGAGGCGCATCACCTGTCAAAGTACCGGACAGGCCGAAAGGTTCGGTCGACTCAGAACTATCGATTGGCTGAAGTTCTTCGCCAGAAGACACGTGATCTGCTGTTGCTCTCCGCAACGCCACATCAGGGGGACGAATATCACTTCTACAGTCTAATTTCACTGCTGGACGACCAACTATTTGGATCCGCCGAGGAAATAGTGTCTCGCAGGGACAAGCTGGACCAGCTTATGATCCGGCGCACGAAGCGCGAAGTTACCGACTCTGAAGGTCGGCCCCTGTTTGCGAAACGGATCGTGCATACGGAGGGATTCAACCTGTCGGCGGCAGAGCGCAAATTCTATGACGCTCTGAACGATTATCTGGTCGAAGGTTACAACATCGCCGAATCTGATCCGAACAACGCGGAGAAGCGTGCGGTTGGATTCGTCATGACCACATTCCAGCGGTTGGCATCATCCAGTCCACGAGCGATCCGCGCCGCTCTGCTTAAGCACCTGTTGCGTCTGTTGATCCGGAAGGCAAATTCGTTAGAAGAAGTGACGTCGCTACGCCGAGGACGTTTTGGCGATCGCGACGAACTCGTCCGTTTACGGGAACGGAGCATCGAATTGGCTTGCGAGATCTGGTTCTTTCCAAACACTGAGCAGGGGCGGCTGGATGCCGAGCAACGCATTCTTGGCGAAAAACGGGATTTGGCCAAACGCCGTACAAAGGCCGATATCGAGGAGGCACTGGAAGAAGCAGAGTATCATGACGAAGGCGGCCTGGATGTCTTTGAGGCACTATACGTCGGCATTCCGAACGAGATCAGTAAGATTGAGGATCTGCTGACTAAGTTTCCAGATCGTATCGACCGCAAGCTGGACCGTCTCTTGCGAGGGGTAGACCGTCTCCGGGCGGAGAACCTGGCCGAGCGATTCATCATATTTACGCAGTATCGCCAAACCCAAGAATATTTACGAGAGCATCTAGGCAACCGCTACGGTTCTGACCAAGTGGTTCTAATCAAGGGCGGCGATATCCAGGCAAAGCGAGCGGCGGCAGCAGAATTTCGGCGCGATGCGGGTGCCCGTTTTCTGATCTCCACTTCGGCGGGGGGCGAAGGTATAAACCTTCAGGTATGTCGAATATTGTTCAACTATGACTTGCCATGGAACCCGATGGCAATTGAGCAGCGAATTGGTCGAATCCATCGTTACGGTCAGCAGCACACGGCGCAGGTATACAATCTGATCGCCACCGACACAATTGAAGGTCAGGTCCATCTGCATCTCCAAAACAAGCTGGAGCGAATCGCTGCTGCCATCGGTAAGGTGAACGAGGACGGAACGCCTCGAGAAGATTTCTTATCGTCAATTCTTGGCCCTTTGTCCGAACGGCTGGACTACATTGCACTCTACCGTGATGCTTTGGTTCATAAGGATTTTGACCGCACAACGCAAGAGATTGAAGAGGCTGTCAAAAATGCTGTACAGGCCGGAGACGTTCTCGATTCGCTTTGCCAGGGTCTTGAGCCGTTCAATCTCGACAAGTTCCGAGCAATACGTGGCGACGTGACATGGAAGGACTTGGCAGAGTTTGTCACCCGCGCCCTTGCAGAGGTGGGAGCCAAGTTCTCATGGCGTGATGACGTACTCACGGTCGAATTGCCTGAACAGTTCCGACAACAGGCCGGCATCGCCGACCACTACGACCACCTGACTTTTGATCGCCGCCGTGCGATGCAAGCCCCCGACCTCGAGTTGGCGGGAATAGGACATCCCTTGGTGGATGCATTGCTTGCGCATTTCCGTGCCCCAGCTCTTAGCGGGCTGACATGTGTGCGCGAAGTTGATGACATAAATGGACATCGAGAAAGCCTCGTTCAGTTCAATTACCTTCTCCGCCTTCATGATACAGAGGGAATTCGTGAATCGTTGCATGTGATTCCCGTTGCTGACGGACGCGAATTCGTGCCCGAACTGGTCAAAACCCTGGCGCGCCGGCGCGGACATTCGTCTACTCGCTCGCTTTATCCGCCTGCTGAAGCCAAGCAAATCGCCGATGCCGCCATGAACCTGGTCCTAATGCAGCGATTGGCACTGGAACCACATATCCCCTGCGAATACCACTTAGATGGCGTGGCGGTCGTGTTGGGGCGTTAGAGTGCCGCCATTTTCATGTAGTCTATACAACACCCTGCGGGGGGGGCTGATCGTGCGGCATCGCGAATGCAGGCACTGCGGTCATCGAATCACGGCACAGGGGGCATGCGAAATGATAATTGGGGGGTTAATAATTGTTTGGGCATGTCGTAAAGCGGCATCAGAACTGAAAGAATTACCCCCCCGAATTGCAACCCCAGGAATTGCAACCCCCGGCCCTTGCATAGCTTGCCAACACACGCTTACAATGGGGTATTGCCACCCTCTGAACTGGGTTCGTCCAGAAAACACCGATGGCTTTGGGCTTGCCCGGTCGATGGAGGAGGTGTGTCGCACCGCTGGATTCCAGATGCGAGGAGAGTCGACTTGGTTGTAATTGAACCTGACCGCGAATCGTTCGCGATTGTTGTTTTGGGAGATTTCAATCCCTCGATCTTTCAGCCGCTTTGGTTCTCACTGAATGGGCTCGTGCCTGACGAGGAAGCCAAGACTGCTGACATTTCGGTTATCCACAAGCAATTCGCGTCATTCTCAATTGGCAAAATCCTGGTACAAGTTGATGACTCCCGGCTTGGCCTCACCACTATCGAGTCCTCCCAGGGTCCCATCCTTCGCGATCTGGCGATCGGGACACTCTCAATTCTTGAACACACACCCTTAAAGGCGATCGGGTTGAACCGTGATATGGTTATCGCATTAGATACGGAGGAGGCATGGCACGCAGTTGGCGACAGGTTAGTGCCCAAGAGCGATTGGATGCAGATTTTTGACCGCCCAGGGATGCGCCATGTCGTTGTCGAGGGGAAACGTCCAAATTGCAGCGCGGATCAGTTGCATATTCGCATTCAGCCTTCTGCGAATCGCGAGGTCTTGATAGCGGTCAATCAACATTACCAACTAGAAACCGATCAGCGAAAGGAAGTTCGCGATCGGCACAAGGAAGCCATCCGAGTGTTGCAGAGCGACTGGACATCGTTCGTCGCCTACTCGCGAGACGCAGCCTACAAGCTGCTACACTTAGCCCCATCCAACGAGTGCTCGGAGCAAGAGACATGATTACCGCAATCCTCGAAACATTTTCGCGAGTCGATGTTTATGATGCGAACCTACAGACTCGAGGTGTTCGCAGTGACGCCTGGGTATCGCCAGAGATTGAACCAGAACAACGGATTTCAAGCGAAACCACAACTGATAGACTTGTGTCACGCCTATCAAATGGCTCAGCCACAACGATGCCCGGCGATGGCCGAAAAGTGTCCGAGCCTATTCGGAAAGACAATCTTGTAATTCGATTTCCTACCGATCACGTCAAACTGCTTCAGCAATGGGAATGTGTGGTTTTGCGCGTTCATGATGACTGTGTCGAATGCGAGATGCATGATTTGACAGATGACTCTCAGCCTGTGGAGTGCGCGGAATTATACCTTGAAGAGTTTAATAGCTTCGACAAGCCACTCTTGTGCGAGGGTGCCGTCTTTTATTGGAGCATCGGACACGAAATCAAGAGGACCGGACAGGTACGCCGGTATTCGGAGCTTCGTGTTCGCCGCATGCCGCAGTTAAGCAGCTTGAAGAAGCGTGAGATCAGCGAGAGGGCTAAACAACTCAGTGAACTCCTTCCCAGCAACTTGTAATGTTCGGCCTCCGAGACATGATGAGCTCGAGATGACAGTGTTCGGACCGGGCGTCGGCGAGTGCATTGTCATGCATCTCGGAAATGGCGACTGGATAATCGTCGATTCATGCATGTTGCCAGCCGGGACGCAACCGGTTGCTTTAGATTACCTACGCTCGATCGGGGTCGATCCTGCCAAAAGCGTGCGAACGATAGTGACGACACATTGGCATGACGACCACATCCAAGGAATGGCAACGCTCCTTCGCGAGTGTCCGAACGCCCAGTTCGTTATGTCAGTTGCTCTCGCGAGCCAACAATTCATTCAACTCGCCTTGGAAGTTGATGCTCAGAACAGATTGGTCAAGTACAACTCGAGCGCGAGTGAGTTTACAGAGATTCTTGAAGTACTTGAATCGCGAACTCGTAGCTCATACGCGGTCGGGCCGAGCATGTACGCCCAAGATGGAACCCGCATCTTTCACGGTGGGTACGATAGTAGGTCCGAAGTCTGGGCATTGAGTCCTTCAGCCGCGACGGTCACGAATGCCTCGACGAATCTCGCGGAACTGTTATTAACGCCTGGTAAATGCAGGAGGTTTAAGCACTTTTCGCCGAATGATCTGTCCGTTGCCATTCTCGTGCGAGCTGGTGCCTACGATCTTCTGCTGGGCGCAGATTTGGAAAACACTGCCGCGCATGAGTTTGGATGGAAAGCAGTTCTAAGTTCCACTGTGCGTCCCATGACACAAGCGTATGCTTTCAAGATCGCTCATCACGGTTCGGCGAACGCGGATCATGACGGTATCTGGTTATCGATGCTCGTCAACCAACCCGCTGTCGTGGTTACACCCTATGCAAAACTCACCAAGCCACTTCCAAGGGGATGTCCCGTGTATTGTTAAAACTGACTCTGGCCTCTTGATGGTTTAATGGT
>JBAWVO010000003.1:0-56299 GCA_037147235.1 Planctomycetota bacterium
TTGAAAACATTTTCAATCAGCCCCTGACGCCATGTCCGCCCACGCAGCCCGCCACGCCCCCCAGAATCGCCACCGGAGCGTTCGTCGGCCGTACTGGTCAAATGAGCCACCCTGCCCACTGAGGCCGTCAGACGCGAGCCAAGAAGCTCAAGTAGGCTATTGCCGCTTTACTCACACAAAGAGCCAGAGCCGCCCCTCGTTATTTTGCCGGTCGGCAAAATATAGCCGAGCCAGACAAAGCCTGTTCTCGGACATCGTGTCCGACTTTCTCGATCCACCAAAACCACTTGGGAGGTCATGCGTGTCTGTGTCGTTTACTCGCCGCCCTTGGTCAGCCCCCGCAACGTGGCCCACACACCTTTCATCTCTTCTTCGGTCGGATCGGGCGGCACGGCGATGTAGTAGTCTTCGTCGATCCCCAGTAGTTCCTTCACAGCTCGGCCGGCCCTTGGGTCGGCATCCATGAGACTTTCGCTATCCTTCCAGTCCTCGTCCCAAAGCACTTCGCCCGCCAGTGAGCCGATCAGCACTTCCCACTCATCGAGATCCTCGGACTGGGCATCGAGAAGTTCCTCGATCCCGCGTTCCTGACAGGCAGCCAGCACCAGTTCCCGCCAGCTTGGCGACTCGCGCCACTCGGGCGGTTGGTCAATCTCCATTTCTACCAAGAGTCGGATGGCCTCGTACACGGCACCCACTGTGGCCTCTTCAACGGCCGTCAGCCTGGGCATGGGCTGATCCTCGCAGAGCAAGGCACTGCCAACCTCGGCCAGGACAGCCAGCTTCTGGTTCGGTTGGAGCTTATCGAAGGGCGGGGCACCGAACTGCCAGAGTCCTTCAGCATCATCGCGGACCATGTCCACGATGATGCCCAAGGCATCTCGGAAAAGCCGGCCCTCGGCACCCTGGAGAATCCGTTTGCCGACAGGTGTCCACCACATAATCTACTTTTCCTGTCGTGCTTCAGCTTGGTTTGGGTTTCTCGTCGCGTTTCAGACTGCTGCCCCTCCGCAGTGCCTTGTCGCCAATCTTCTCTTTGTGCTGATCGGCCACCGCGTCCAAGCGGCTATGCTTTTCTCGGTCCTCGCCGCCAAAGAGCATGCCATGGACCTCTCCAGTGTCGTTCAGACCCCTGGTGCCCATGCCCAGTAACCGCACCGCCAGCTCTCTCGCGTCTAAAACAAATACCAGAAAATGTATACTCGCTCAGTTCGATGCCCACGTTTTTGCCGTCACCGGGAACATCGAGATGCGGAATTTGGTACAACCATAGGGAACGAGGCGAATAGACTGCGATCCTTTCCCAGTCACCGGGGCGTCTGGCAGGGCTTGGGCGTCGGTCGGATTCCAATCGATCACTTGGGCTGGAACGCTCAACTTAACGGGGGCGTCCAGAGGCCAGCTCCATGCTGGCGGCATCGGGCTGCGCTCGACAGTGATGTCGGCACCGTTTCGTTGTGAGATCGTATCGAGAGCATATTGCCACTGCACTCCCGGCACCGGTGTATTGGCGTCCTGATCTGCAATCGGCAGCGCGAACAGCAGTGGGCCAAGGCTGACGCTTGCGTATGGCAACCGCCGTTTTGTGAACACAGTGGCAGGCTCGAACGCGAAATACTTCCTGATCGCTGACGGGAACTCCGTTTCATAATCCCGCACCACCTGGATCGGCATGGGGAACCGTAGTTCGATCTGGTCTCCAGCGGACCACTCCCGCGAGATCCGCAAGAACCCATTCGACTCCGGGATGACATCCAAGGGAGTGTGATTGACCGTAACGCTTGCTTTGAAACACCAGGCGGGGATACGGAAGTACAAAGGGAAGGACGCCTTGCGCTGGGGCTCGACGCTCACTCGAATGGTCTCCTCGAAGGGATACGCTGTCGCGCATACCAGCTTTACTGGCACACCCGGACCGGCGATCGCTGAAACGGCACATGGACCGTAGAGCGTGGCGGCCAGACCTTGGTCGGTGGTGGCCATCCACATGTGAATGATGTAATTGGGAACAATCCGGTTGACAGCACCGACGCAGCACAACACTTTGGGGCAGCCGAGGCGATGGAATCGGCTTCCTCCCGGACCGGGAGAATGGGGTTGTTCGCAAGGCAAGCTGTCCGAGCGGAGGCGGTTGGGTGACTGGTAGTAGCACATGGTCTTGAAGTCCCGCGCGATGGGGGCAGCTCCCGCGTTGAAAAACGCCCGCTCCACGGCATCCCCATACCCGCGTTGCCCTAGGATGCGATACATCCAGAGCATAGACCAGATGCCGGCCGCCACGTCGCAAGTCTCCGTTTTTCGGAACGCGCCGATGCCCGACATGTACTCCTCACCGGAGGCCAGGCCGTATGGAAGCATGTGCTCCCGGTCGATCCATGCGAAAGCGTTGAGCGTTGCCTGGAGATAACGAGGCTCGTTGGTCCAGGAGTACAGAATTGCGGGGAGCCGGATGTCCTCATACGTAATCACGGCGTGGCCGGGAACGAATTGCCCGTCCGACCACTGGAGCATCGTTTTCTGGGGCGTGGACGATCGCATTGCCGCCAGCACCCGGTCCAGCACGCGGCGGTCGCCGCTGTAGGAATAGGTCTCCAACGCCGCGTCGATGTTACACAGCCCGCTGACGTCGGTGAAGTCCAGATGCCCCATTGCCACGGGATAGTCGGCATACGTCTTGACCAGGACATCGAGGATGCGTTTGTCGCCAGTTGCCTGATACCAGGCCACCAGCGCACGCCCCATGTGGGAATGTGCCCAACTATTGAACCCGCTGGGCTTGCCTGATTTCCAATAGATGAACGAGGTTCCGCCCCGATTCACGCCGTCGATGACCAAGTTAAGACGAGCCGTGGCCTTGTGGATGAGGGCATCGTCGTGGAGTACGTAACCGAGTCGGACCAGACCGTCAAGCCAGTAGCTGCACTGCTCGATAGGCCATCCGGCTCCATCAGGCTCAGCGCCGGGGGCCTTGATCGGGACGCTCTTCCAGCCTTCGCCGAAGGTTGGGTGCCACTCGTCCAGATGCCCGGTGATCCCGTCCTTCGCTGCCATCGCCCAGTCGCGCAGCCAGCCACCCGGTTCCACCGCGCCCGGGGCCAAGGGAATCAGCGCAGGCTTGACCATGGGTTCAGCAACGCGAATGACGCTGCTTGAAGTGGCCTCCGTTTGCCCGCCTGCGGCCCAAAGCAGGCCGGCATACGCCATAAAGATCATGAGAACGGACAAGATCATGGTGCGTTTCATATCAAAGTTTCCTTTCTGATTTCGTCCAAGATAGCGGCCACCTGTGTCTTGGGCAGTTCCGTGGCGGCGGCAATGTTGGCGAGTAGTTCGGTCTTCGTCAGGGGTTTCTTTGGGGGTGACTTTAGCCATGGTGTTTTTCTCTGTGTAAAGCGATAGGTAAAAAAAGTGTTTATTCGCGGGGGATTGCGTGATTAGAGCTACTTGGGCGAAAAAGGCAAGCCCTTTGCCGTTGGCTCTCCGCCCGGTCCTGGTCTCGGCCGTTGTGGTCACAAGCGATACCCCAACTGCACGTCTTCTTCCAGCACCGCCGCCGTGCGGAGGAGCATCGCTAGCTGCCGACGCATTTTTCGCACCCGTCGCTGCCACTTCTCCGACACGAGGCCACCACCGAGTAGCCTTATTTGAGGAAGTTGTTCCGTCCAAAGCTTGTAACAGAACCCGCAGTAGCATAGACTAGGATCGAGTTTCCCATATCCACAAGGTGACGACAACCATGGTTCCTCGAAACATTCTGGCGGCAATCCTCGGCGTCCTCTCCTGTGGTGCCAGCCTCTTCAGTGCCACGATTCCGGTCACAGACAGTAAAGTGCTCTCCGGGCTTTCCCCGTACAACTGGGTCTGCCGGGACGATTCCCTCAGCTCGACGGTGAATGGAGCCTCCTTCAAGCTCCGGTTCAAGGGCACACGACAAGTCGCCTTGCAGGTGGCTACCGACCACATGGCCAGCCATGTCGCCAAGCGCTTTCCGATTATCGCCTGGTCGGTCAACGGCGGAACACTACAAACGCACCAGTTGGCCCCTAAAGAAGCATCCATCCTGCTGACCTCGGACATTGCGGACCCCCTGATCGACTTGTACGTCAGAGGAATGTCGCCATTCGAGGACCGCTATAAGGGCAACGTGCCAGCCAACGCCATCAAGATCACCGGCTTCACGGTAGACGAGGGGGGCTCCGTCGCCACGGCCGCCACGGCTGCCATGCCGAGCAAGGTCTGGGTGAACATCGGCGATTCGATCATGTCGGGCGACGGAGCGGCCTATGCCGCGGGGCAAGGACGCCCGCCGGACGACTCATGGGCAGCGTCGGAAGATGGCCGGGCAAGCTACGGCTACCTGCTGGCCAAGCACTACGGTTATCGGGAAGCGAGGATCGCCTATGGCGGCTATAACTGGGCTGGCGGAATGGCCGGTGTGCCTGCTTTGATCGGTTTGATCGACAACACGACTTCGACGGTGAGTCGCCTGAAGGGCGATGCCTTGAGTCCTGTGCCTGACGTCGTGCTGATCAATCTCGGCGAGAACGGTGCCCCTCCCGGTGCCGCGGTGACCCAAGCTCTCAGTAAATTGCGTAGCCGCGTCAACAAGGCCACGAAGATCATCGTCATGGTTCCCGTTTCCGGGCGGGGACGGGCTGAAATAACCCGGGCGTTCAACAGCTATAAGAAGACCGCCCAGGACGAAAACGCCTATCTCGTCGATCTCGGCAAGATCGCCTTTGCGACCTGTGATGGCCAGCATCCGACGGCGGCCGGTCATCAAGCGATCTATAAGGCTGCATTGCCGACGGTAGATGCGATCGTCGGCAAGGTCGAAGAGTCGAAATAGACGCGGCATCAGCAGATCACGTAACCGGCCGCTGCAACTTCCATTCGATTGCCCTCGACACACGACCTGCCATAATGTTGTAGGCAGCGAAGTGCGGGGTTCCCGCAGCTCTGAAGACTACAATGCTTACCTTAGCGGCCTCTTCATTGGGCCGTGCCCCATTCGACCCCATTACCCTCTATCTCGAAAATGAACAAATACAACCCACTCAAGGCACCCGATCCGGCCGAATGGCTTGCGATGGATGAAGGCGAGCGCATAGCGATCGTCCAGGAGTACCATCGTCGGGCGAAAGTTCGCTTGCCAAACCAGATTGCCCACGTGGCCATTCACGCGGTCGTCGAGACGCAGATCGCAGGCCACGAGGTCCCCGCACGGGAGGCATTGGAACGGCTCATGATCGAGGGGCTCGATCGCCACGATGCCGTGCATGCCATCGGAAGCGTGCTGGCCGGACACATACACAAGCTCACGACCCACTCGGAATCTTCCAGCGCCCCCAACGCCGACTACTGCCGAGACCTGAAGACGCTTACGGCGGCCAAATGGAGGCAGGAGTACTCCTGAGCGAAAGCAAGGCGAGCAACTTATAATGCGAGCCGTTCCTAAACTCTGGCGTCGAATCTGACATCCATATTGTGGCCGGCGTAGAAATAGCGCAGAAGAGCGGTTATGATAAGATCGGTACACTCACTTTCTGCGAAGGAAGGCTCGATGGAATCGCTGAAACCGATTGCGGAAGAACTGTTGAAGTGGTTCAACCTCCACAACGTCGTTGTGGTGATCGTCGCACTGGTGGTGGTGTGGGTTCTTCGGGCAGTCCTTTCAAAAAAGAAAAAATCGCCTCATGGCGAACGATCGACCGAACTGGAGATCGACTACCGCAGTCTGGGAGACGAAGGGCCGCCTCCTGGACCGTTTAAGCTGGAGTTTATGAGTATTCCGGTTCGACTTGCTGCCGTGGTGGTCGCGCCCTCGGGGCGTGGTAGCGATTTGCCACCCGACGACGTTGTGCCGATGATGTTATCAAAAATCATCCCAGGACTTGACCATGTGGTGAAACTCCACAAGCCACTGATTCGCCCTTGGCCCCGGCAGTTGAGCGAAAGCGGGTTCGCGCAGACATTTTTTGCAAAGGTGAATCTGCCCGGCGACTTTGGGGAGGAAACACCCTGGTGTTCGGTCGCCGGCAAGTTCAAGCATCGGGGCGTATCAATAATGGTGGGGCTGGTGTTGTGCGCGGCGGACGCCAACGATTATGGTCAGAAACGGATCGAAAAGCCCGAGCAATGGCGAGAGTGCCTGCGAGTAAGCGGTCAGAATTAGCATAAACGCTACTGCGGGCCTTGGCAACCAGACCGCCCTCTCGTTTGGCGGACATCGTGTCCGACTTTCTCGATCCGACTGTAAAACCACCTGGGAGGTCATGCGTGGCCGTGGAATTGGATAAGTAGAACGAACACAGCAACCTGCCTGGTCAGTCGCTATGAGCCCCTTCCCGACCACCAGATGGACATCAGGCCGCCCAGTCCGCAGAGCAGCAAGAGGGTGACGGCCAGAGTGCCGCTGTGGCTGTATTGCGGAAGGAATTGCAGTGCCGCAGCTCCTACTGCCGGGCCGGCGAAGTTGCCCAGACCGATGACCGATTCGTGGATGCCGCCATGCTCGCCTTTGGTTTCGCTCATGTCCATCGAGTAGAACAGCGAGGAGTAGTAGGTCAGGCCGATTGCTCCGCCGAAGAGCATTTGCGCGGCGATCAACACCGACAGGTTGGGGGCGAGCAGAATCAAGATGAAGCCGCTTACCAGGGCGAGGTAACCGAGCAGCAGCCAACGAAAACGATAATGCCAGCCGGGCCAGAGCCAGAGGCCGACAAAAGTCCCGAATCTGGCAAAACACCAGATCGAACCCGAAAACCCGGCCAGCGTGGTCGAAAGCTCCAGACGCAGGGCTATGCCGGGCATGAGGGCGACCAAGGTATTCATGCCGATATAAGCGAAGGGATTGGCCAGCCAAGCCATGCGCAGGAAACTCCTGGCCCGGGCCGGTGAGTGAGGGTGTACCTCGGCTGGGGGCGCATCCACGATCAGAATCCCTATCCCGTCACGAGTCGATTGGCTCGAACCAAGGTCGCCCCTCCGATCACGGGTACGACGCACCCGATCCGCCAGCCAAAAGGTCAGTGCCAGTTCGGTAATCAGGAGAGCCATCGGCACATAAAACAGGGCTTGCAAGCCCAGCCTGTCCAACATTGCACCACCGGTGAAGTAGGCCACAGCGCCGGTCCCGGCCCAGACTGCATTGTAAATGCCGACCATCTGCTGAAGACCGGCTCGTGACTCGCCCTCGCTCACCAGGGCCCCAAGGGTGGGCCAGGTAAAACTCATGCCGATGACCACGGCCACCACGACAATGATTTGCCCCGACGCAGACTGCAACTGTGAACCCACCCCCAGCGCGCCGGCCATGACGCCAAACCCGATCTTGAGTGCGTTAAAGTATCCGAACCGTTGAGCAAATCTCCCGGCACCCCAAGCGAGCAGCGCGTACGTACCCCCATTCAGTGCCGCCAGACAGAGGTTCGCTTTGTTGCCAAAGCCGAACACCTTCTCCATATAGAAGTACAAATAGTAGAGATAATAGACCGTGGCGGCGGAGTGCAAACCCTCCAGAACGAAATAACCGGTCTTAAAACGGCGAGAATACATGGAAGGCATTATTGCAGACAGCCGGATTTGCCAAATTTGACATCTTTGGCTGTCATATTGGCCAATTCAGCCGCGAACACGCGTTGGCAATCGACGATTTCGAGATGCTTTTGATGGCGGAAAAGGGTATGTGCATAGCGATGAATGTGTCAGGCACGGGGTACCTGACCCGAAGGACTACTCGTAAGCACTGTTTCATGAGGATGGGCGTCGGGTTCGTGATGCAATCGACTGGCGCGGAAGAAATTTGTGCGGTCGAGTACCTTCTCCTGAAAAGTCTCGAGGTAGAGATAAATCACCGGTGTGATGTAAAGGGTGATGAACTGCGATACGACCAACCCGCCGACGATCACCAGTCCCAACGGTCGGCGCGAGGCACCATCGGTCCCGAATCCCAAGGCGATCGGTACCGCGCCGATGACCGCGGCCAGCGTGGTCATGATGATCGGGCGGAAGCGGTCCATGCTGGCATCATGGATCGCCCGCTCAGCCGTCTCGCCGCGCGCGATCCGCTGCGTGGCGAAGTCGACGATCATAATGCCATTCTTCTTCACGATTCCCATGAGCATGAACATGCCCACGAACGCATACAGCGACGCTTGCTCGGAAAAGATGTGCAAGGTCAACAGTCCGCCGACCAGGGCGACTGGCAAGCTGGAAAGCACGGTCAGCGGATGCAAGTAGCTTTCGTACAGAATTGCCAGGATCACGTACATCACGAACACTGCGAGGATCATGAGCATCGTCAGGTCGCGGACTGTGTCGCGGAAGGTTAGGGCTTCGCCTTGCAAGCTGCCGCGAACCGAGGCCGGCACAACTTCGGCCGCGGTGCGCTCAATGAAGGAGGTCGCGTCACCCAGCGCCACGCCAGGCACCAAGTTGAAAAATATCGTCACGCTGGTGAACTGATTCAAATGATTGACGGCTTGCGGGCCGAGCGTGGTCTTCCACTTGACCAACGCGTTGAGCGGGACCATGTTACGTCCATCGTCCGACTTGATATACAGCAACGAAAGATCCTCGGGCTTCGAGCGGCCGGAGTCCTCGACTTCGAGGATCACCTGGTACTGGTCCTCGGGCTTCTTAATCAGGTACAGGTAATTCTGCGAATAGGCGTTGCGAAGCAAGGCCAGAATCCGTGACTCGGATACGCCGTAGGTCTTGGCTTGATCGCGAAGAATCTCGATATCCAGGTTGGGCGTGTTATTGAAGAAGTCCGAGGAAACCGTGGCAAAGCCGGGAAACATGCGCAATTTATCCAGCAGCTTCGTGCCCACCTCGTACACCTGCTCAGGCTTGACTCCCGAGACCGAGTACGCATACTGTCCCTGATTACGATTCGTGGCACCGGTGCTGATCTCCAGGACCGGGAAAGGCCGCATGAACGCCAGCACACCGGGTATCTCCGCGGCACCGCCCATTAATTGACCAGCTACCGCAGCGATCGGAGCGCGCTGGTCGGGCGGTGTCAGGAACGCCAGCAGGAACCCCTGATTCGACGCCAGGAACTGCCCGTTGCCGGTCATGGTGAAGGTCATTCCTACTGCCGGATTGGTGTGCAGCACCTCTTCGGTCTTGTCTTGCAGGGTGTGCATCTGTTGCGGCGACGAGCCTTCGCGACCAATCAACACGCCCCAGATGAAGCTGCTATCGCCGATGGGCAGGAACGTCTTGGGCACGATCATGAACAGCCACAGCGTGCCGCCCAGGCAGGAAATCCAAATGAGCACCGAGATCCAGCGATGCCGCAGGAACCAGGTTAGCGAACGTCCATAAATGCTCAACACCCGACGTTCTACGCCACCGATGACGCGTTCCATCCACGTGCGTTTCGCACTATGGCTGCGATCGGCTAGCAAGCGGGCGCACATCAGGGGAGTCAACGTCAGTGATACGAGACCCGAGGAGAAGATGGCTATCACGATCGTCACCGCGAACTCGCGAAATACCCGCCCCACAAGCCCCGACATCAACACCAGCGGCAGGAATACTGCCGCCAGCGAGACGGTCATCGACAGAATCGTGAAACTGATCTCCCGGGCGCTGTGCAGGGACGCAACCAGCGCCGATTCGCCATGCTCCATTCGCCGCACCGTATTTTCCAGGAATACGATAGCGTCGTCCACTAAAAAACCGATCGCCAGTGTGAGGGCCATAAGCGAAAGATTGTCAAGACTATAACCTAGCATCCGCATGGCGACAAAGGTCAACAGCAACGAAAGTGGCATCGCCACGACAGGAATCAGCGTGTCGGCGACCCGGCCAAGGAAGAGAAAAATCACGATCACCACCAACACGAAGGCGATAACCAGAGTTTCCCGCACATCCTTGACACTGTTGACGATCGTCTGTGAGCGGTCGTAGATCGGCATCAACCGCACCGAGCCAGGCAACTCGCTGCTGATCAAAGGCAGCAGGTCGCGGACACTTTTGGCCACTTCCACCGCATTCGCCCCCGCCTGCCGGAACACCGCCACAACGACCGTGGCCGACGGTACTTCATAGCCGCGAGCCCAGAACCGCATGTTGACCCGTTCGTCCTGCACGGAATCGATCGCCCGGGCCACGTCGCGAAGATAGATCGGCAGGCCGCCCTTCGTGCCAACGATAAGTTTGTTGTATTCCTCGGCCCGTTCGAGTTGACCGTGCGGACGCAGTAGCGTGGTGCCGCCAGCACCGTCGAACTGGCCTGCCCCGGTATAGCTCGTGCCGTTGCGAACGGCGTCGGCCACGTCATCGACCGTAATCCCACGGGCCGCCATCGCCGAGGGATCGGCCTTGATTCGCACCGCCGACTTCGTGCCATAAACATCCACGCGGCTGACGCCCGGCAAAATGCTGATCCGCTGGCCGACTTGCGTGCTGCCGTAGTCATAGACCTGACCGGCGGTGACCGAGTTGCTCGTCAGCCCGATGTACATGATCGGCTGGTCGTTGGGATTGGTCTTTGAAAAGGTTGGCGGCGAAGGCAGATCGACGGGCAGGCTCCCCGTGGCGCGATTGATGGCCGTCTGCACGTCGGTGGCGGCCGCGTCGATGCTCTTCTCCAACGTGAATTGCAACGTGAGGCTCGTAAAACCCTGATTGCTCGTGCTGGTGACGACCTCCAATCCGTTGATTTGCATGAACTGCCGCTCGAGTGGCGTGGCGATGTTGTTGGCCATCGTCTCGGGGCTCGCGCCAGGATACGCCACCCCCACCTGGATTACCGGGTAATCGACGGCGGGCAGATCGTTCACCGGCAATTGCAGGTAACAAAGTACGCCGAAGAAAACCACCGAGAGGGTGAGGACCGCAGTCATCACCGGGCGACGAATGAACGGTTCCGACAGGTTCATGGCTTCGCCCCGACCGGATTCACAGTTGCCCCGGGCATAACGGCCTGACCTTCGGTAATCACGCGTTCGCCTGCCTTGAGCCCCTTCTCGATCACCACCATGTCGCCATGCCGCTGACCTGGCGTCACCAGCCGCAACTCGGCCGTAGAATCAGCCTTCAGAACGTATACGAACGGTCCATTTGCCGAAGCTTGCGGAGCACCCGCAGGAATCAGCACCGCATCCTTTTGAATGTTCAGGATCAATCGCACGCGGACGAATCGCCCGGGCCAGAAATGGTGATCCGAATTAGACAACGCGGCCCGCAGCTTTACCGTACCCGTGCTCTCATGTACCGTGTTATCGATAAAGGTCAGGTCGCCGGTTCGCGGGTTAGCCGCCTCCTCGGGCAACCACACATCAACCTTGAGCGTGTGAGCGGCCATGTTCCGCTGCACGGCCGAAAGCTCGTTCTCCGGAACCGTGAAGTCGGCATAGACCGGATCGAGCCGCTCGATGACCAGCAGCGGATTGGTGGCCATCATGTTGTTGGCAATAACCACATTGCCAATGTCGACCAAGCGGTGGCCCGCTCGGCCCTCGATGGGTGCCGTAATCGAGCAATAGTCCAGGTTCAGCTTTGCGGTATCCAGTGCCGCCAGGCTGGTAGTCGTCCGGGCTGCAGCCACGGCAACAGCATTCTTCGCTTGGTCAAAATCCTGTTTGGATACGGCATTGGTGGCCATCAACTTGTCAACTCGCGAGAACTCGGTCTTGGCCAAGTCCAGAATGGCCTGGTTCTGGGCATGGTTGCCCTGGGCCAGATTGAGTTGCGCCTGATAGGGACGAGGGTCGATCGTGAACAGCAGATCGCCCTTCTTGAGATCGGCACCGTCGGCGAAATGGATCTTGGTGATTTGTCCGGAGACCTGCGGCTGTATCGCCACCATCTCACGTGCCACGCATTTGCCGATCTGCTCAATATACACCGGTACGTCACGGTGCTCGGCCACAAAAACCGTCACCGGTGGCGGCGGCCGCTGAAAATCGGGCATGCCCTCAGTTCTTTTGCACCCCTGCGCGAACAGAAGGCAACCAATCACTACCACGTAATCGGCCATGGAGGCTGCTTGCGGTATCGAGACCAGGGGTGGCATAGTCAACTTAGTGCGGCGTTTTGGCGGGCCAATCGTCATTATCGAGTCTCAATTCATGGGAAGTGTCTTCTAATGATACTCTACCTTCTCGTCGATGGCGAATCCCGGAAAAATCAGAAAGATAGGATGTGTGCCGCCTACGAAATTCTCAACATTTTGTGAGATTTAATTGATGGAGTAGTGGTACGGCCGAGTTCGTCGGCGATGCGGCGGATAATGTTTCGTTTGGTCATGGTGTGGCTCTTGCGGTAATACCAGGAAGCATGGCAGTTTCGACCGCCAGCCAACCCGAAGCTGACTCGTGGCCACGGTCGATTTGTAAACAGAACGCCCCCGGTTCAGATCGTCTGGATCGGGGGCGTTTGCATGCACCGAAATTGGTCGGTTACTTCGCCATATCTTTCAACATCTTCAAAGCCCGCACCTTAACCTTGTTGTAGGCTGGCTTAGCGGGACGATCCATCAGTTCGCCTGGCTTGAACGGATTTGGCACACCTTTCTCGGCCTTTCGAGCCGGAACCTGCTTCTTCTCGATCTTCACAAGGCCGGGGATAGTGATTGCCCCAGCACCCTTTTTGCCGAGGCTCTTCTCGATTTCGGCAGCCAGAGCATTTAGCACGGCGGCGACCTGCGTCTTGGGCAGTTCGGTGACGGCGGCGATGTTGGCGAGTAGTTCGGTCTTGGTCAGGGGTTTCGTGGGAGTGGCGGCTTTTGCCATGGTTTCTGTCCTCCGTGAGGGGTGATAGGTAAAAAAAGGTGATTGTCCGCAGGGGATTGCGTGATTAGAGCGATTTGGGCGAGAAATGCAAGCCCTTTGCCCCGTGGTCATCTGGCTTGTCTGGTGGCATGGTCGCCAACCTCAAGAATCAGTTCTAAATATCAAGGTCTAATTTGCCATTGGCTGATAGGCATTGTGATCGCATGCCCCTGAATCCAGATTATCGCCCGACCGGCAACTCAAGCTTCCATTGATTCTCCCACTTCAGTTGTTGAATCATCCCGTCGTTGTCAAAATGCAGGGGACTGCTCCAATACTGAAAGTCATGTCCCTTGATGCCGTCCGGTCGCGAACCCCAACGGTCGCCCATCCACAGATAAACAAAACCGGAGGGCGTTGGTAGCGTCGCTACATGCGTCTGTTGGGCCTTGATGATACAGTCGGGCCGGCCTGTGCCAGGAGAAGTCCAGGGCGACGGCAAGTCCCGTGCAATAACCGACTTGATGTTGATGTTTCCGCGGTAGTTAAACGGTCCCAGCGGCGCATCGGCGGTGTAAACGCGGGCGCCCGACCCATTGATGCCGAAGCAGCAGGTGTTGTCGAACAACAGGTAGTAGATGCCGTTTCGTTTGAACATGGCCGGGCTTTCGCAGTTCCCGGCCACGAAGGTACTCGTCTCTTGCGTCGTGCCGAGGTAATCGGGCGTGAGTTTCTCCACACAAATCTGATGGTGGGGAATGGGATCAACCTTCACGCGGAAATCGCCGCCGACGCCAACGGTATACGCGAGATAACCCGTTCCGTCGTCATCGACAAAAAGCCCCATATCGCCGATACCACGCTTGCTGTATTTTAGTCGAACATTTGGATTCTTGATGATGTAAGGCCCGAAGGGACGATCAGCGACGGCCACGCCGTATTGGTTGTCGGCGTTGTACCACATAACGTACTTACCGCTTTGTTTGTTGAACTTGACGTAGGGTCGGTAATAAGTGCGAGGTGGGGCGTCCTTGAGCATTTCTCCGTGGGCCGTCCACGTGGTCAAGTCGGGCGAACTGAAGCAGAGGTAGCGATTCGTCTTCCCGAAACCGTCCGTCTTGCCATAGCGAGTTCCGTAGAGATAGAACCGGCCCTCGAAATACTCCAGGCAGCCGTCGTGGGCGTCACAAATGTTGCCCTGGATGTCGCGACGGGGCTCGTCGTTGCTGATGGTCGTCGTTGCAGCGCGCACCAGGCTTGGTGCCATGCACGTCAATACCACGGTAACGATGAATGTGCTTCTCATAGTCCTGATCATGTATTTCCCTTAAATGTTGCTAGGATAGTGCCCGAGCGATGACTCCGGCCATGTTGTCACGGGCTGTATGAGATTCCAGTTGCCTAGTTGATTTTACTACTGGGAATCCGGTTTCACAATTCCGCGATCACGCCGTGTCGGCATCTCCCGACATTCGGTGCCGCAAGAGCCACCAGCCAATGACCACGATCAAGTCGTCACTGATTCAGGAGTCGATTCCTCTGCTTGGCTTTCTTGCCTTTCTTCGACGGCGCACCGGGTTCAGCGCCATCATCGTCGCTTCTGCTGTTGCCCCACAAGGGCCGTACCAGGGTGGCGTTCCACGCATCCCACTTCAACTGGAGTTCCTTCAACTTCTCAGGCATCGCGGCGGCCAGATCCTTGGTCTCGCCAATGTCGTCCGAGAGGTGGTAGAGCTTCGCGTCCGTGACGGGTTGCTTCCGACCGCCAGTGAGCGTGTCGGCATTGCTGTCGTAGCGGACGAGCTTGTAGTCGCCGATGCGGATCGCCATCTGTTTGCCGAATCGCCAATACAGTGCATCGTGCGGGGTGCCGGTCTTCTCTCCGTTCAAGTACGGTAAGAGATTCACGCCATCCAGATTCCAGTCCGGCCTCGCATCTACACCCGCAATGGCCAGTGCCGTGGCACTGAAGTCGAGTTGAATCACGGGATTGTCATAGACTCCGGGCTTCAGATGGCCCGGCCACGTGACGACGAACGGCACACGAATGCCACCTTCGAGGGTGGTCCGTTTCGAGCCGCGTAACGGCGTATTACGAGAGCCATTGATGGTCGTGCCGGGCATCGTGGGGCCACCGTTGTCGCTGATGAACACAATCAGTGTATCTTGCTCCAGCCCGGAGTCAGCCAGCTTCTTGCGCACGGCTCCCACGGCTTCATCCAAGGCGAGTGTCATTGCATTGTAAGTGCGGCGCTGTGTATCGAAGATGCCGGGGAATTTGGCGAAACGGTCGTCGGTGGCCTGCATCGGCGTATGCACGGCGTTGAAGGCCAGATAGAGGAACCACGGCTTGGCCTTGTGCCGCTCGATGAACGCTACGGCCTCGCGGCCGAAGGCGTCGGTCGTATAATCGAGATCCTTTACGGGATTGGTGCCGCGCAAGATACCGGCAGAGCGGAAATAGTCATGGGCACCACCAAGGAACCCGAAGAACTCGTCGAAACCGCGCTTCTGCGGATGGAACTGCGGCAACGAGCCGAGGTGCCACTTGCCGACCAGCCCCGTGACGTAACCCGCAGCCTTGAGGCGGTCGGCGATGGTGGTTTCGCCTAGCGGAAGGCCGTTGTTGTCGCCGGGATTGAACTCGTGTCCGAAACGGGTCTGGTACCGGCCTGTCATCAAGCCCGCGCGGGTCGGCGAACAATAGGGCCCCGACACGTAACCGCTGGTGAATCGTACGCCGGAGGTGGCCAACGAATCGACATTGGGCGTGGGAATGTCCTTGCAGCCCTGGAATCCCACGTCGGCGTAGCCCAAGTCGTCGGCGACGATGAAGAGAATGTTGGGCCTCTTGGGCGGAGCGGCCAGCACCGAGTAGGGTACTGCCAGGATCACAAACCAGGAAATGATAGGTGTCTTCATAGGTCGGAAACCAGCAGTCGTTCGAGACGTCGCTCACTCAGGGGATTTCAATAGGCCAATCAATGTCTTTTCGATCATCTCCGGCCTCGCCAAACATTCCTGCCATTTTACCGGAATCCCCGACTCGCCCCAATAGGCCCCGGCAAGCTGGGGTTTGTCGAGGAAGGTAGTCGTAGTTACTTCCGCTTACGGTTCCGCTTTTTGGCCTTCTCTTGCTGCTTGCGTTTGGACTTGGCCGTCTTTTCCTTTTGTCGATCCCGTGGTTCGCGATCTTGAGGCCCCATGCCCAAACCGAATCCCTCCGACGCGGGCCGCGGCGGCTCATCGGGTGCCAGCCCCATGCCGGCCACGCCAAGCTCCTGGCGGACCGTACCCCAATAACCACTGATGTCCTCCGTCACTCGGTTCGCCGCGAACGCCCGTTCAATCGTTTCGGCTGCCTCGGTCGCCTTGAGCCGAGTCAGTTGCGCGACGAGAAAACCGTTGAATTCGTAATCGTTCTCCTCAAAGCGGGCAAGCTGCTCTACCAGGGGGGCGAGGGCTTCGCGGCGAACCTCCGGGTGTCGCAAGCCGATGTTGCACAGGCCTTCGCCAGCATTTATCCGGGGGTAGAGCCGGTTCTCTGGGTTGTGAATGAAAGTGGCCAAAGCGGGAATCGCCGGCGGACCGATCATACCTAAGACTACCGGGAAGTCATACATGTGGTATTCGTCGCCGTATTCGTCCAGTCGGTTCTGCAAGGTCAACAGCGGCTCGACTGCCTCGACTGCGCGAAGTTGGGCCAGCGCACGCCAGGCATGGACTGGTGCCCAACCCGAATCGTCGTCGGGCAAATCCTCCAGGTCCGCCTGAAGAAGGGTGATATTAATGAGTGCTGGCACATGCTCATTGGTAAGTCCCAAATCTCCGACGTAATCTGGGTCGTCACCTTGCCATTCAACGCCCCACTCCACCTCTCCCATCTGAAAAAGGCGGTCCAGTGGCGGGACAGGTTTTAGCTCGGACATTTCTCAACTTCCCCTAATCCAGCTTTGTGTTCTTGTACGCCGCGGAGCGCAAGCACTTGATGCGCTCGAAAAGGTTTGTCAGGGCTTGATCGCGCCGCGGTGCCGCCATCGTGGAAACTCATGGCGTTGGTCCCCGACTGCCACAGCACTTTTTGAACTTCTTACCGCTCCCGCAGGGGCATGGCTCGTTTCGTCCGATCTTGGATGGCGTGGCAAACGGACCGACGGCAGGGAGGTTGGCGGGTCGCAGGGATTTCGTCAGATTCGGAAGCTGCTCCAGAGGAAGCCCCTCGTCACCGAAATCGAAGGTCAGCTTGATTTGTATCGAGGTGGAACTGCGACTTACCTTCGTTGTCCTCTTCGTACTTGTTAATCGCTTAATCTCCTCTCGCACAGACTCCGCCTCTTCGCCCCTACCGGTTCCATCGTAGAGAACCGCCAACCGTTCCAGAATGTGCGATCGGTCTTCGACGCCGGACGCGGCGAGTCCTTCTTTCAGGATCTGCTCCGCCCTTGTAGCATCCTTCTCGCCTGTAGGTAGTGCAAAGAGCCAGTAGCAGTCCGACCATCCGATCCAACCCCAGCCCCACTGCGGCTGTTCGTCGAGCCAGCGACGGAAAAGTCGGTCGCCGATCTCGCGGTTGCCCGACTCAAAATGCGACTCAGCCAGGGCTCGCTTGAAGTTGCCGAGAGTGAGATGGCCACCGTCGAACCGGTCAACCATTGTCTCGCAGAGCGCAATCCGCTCGCGGAGGAAGTGTGGTTCGCGGAGGCCAGCATTATGCAGTTCGGTCTCCATATCCTGAACCCAGTTGAACACGCTCTGCGTACCGCCGAAGAGGTCGTCGAACGCATCAAGCGAATCCATGCTGCCCCGCTGCATGATGTCCAGGATCGCCCGCCAGGTTTCGAGCCACAACCGACAGGCCTGCGCGACATCACCTGCTTTCAGTGCCGCATATCCAGCCTGCATCTTGTCGTTCACCATCTCAGTGTTGGGAAGTTCCGGTTGCCACCGCTCCCAGAGACAGGTTATCGCGATCCAGACCCAATCCGCCCCAGAGTCCGGAATGGACGAAGACGCTCGCTCGATCATCTCCTCCGCTGCCTCTTGGGCAGAAATGAAGCAAGGAATGATGTCCAGCAGACGCTGACGTTGAACGTCGAGGCCGAGCGAATGGAGCTTTGCAAGCAGGGTGTCGTCCGATAGGGTGCGACCGTGCGACAGGAGTGGGCGACCGCTCTTCCCTAAGACCGCACGATAATCGCCATCCTTCGCCGCCTGTTCTTCGACCATCTGATTTATCGACATATAAGAGATGAACATCACTTGCCTCCCAACAGCCCTTGCAGGGCCTTCTCGATCATTTCTGGCCTTGCCAACCCACACCGCCATTCTACCGGAATCCCCGACTCGCCCAAGTAGGCCCCGGCAAGCTGGCCGCAGACGGCCCCGGTCGTGTCGGCGTCGTCGCCTAGGTTTACGGCCCGCACAGTGTTCCACCGTCACTTCTTCCGAACGGCGTTCACCACCTTCTTCTTTTGCATCTTCTTCCGCAGATGTGCAAACTTGGTCTCGGATTTACGAACCACCTATCGTCCTTTCTGAACCATTTCCTCACCTCACTTCGGTGGCACCGGGGGCTCAATGATCGGGTACTTACCGGAGAGAGCTTTGAGGAAATCGACAAGATCCTGCTGGTCCTTCTCACTGAACTTGGTTTCACGCACCGACTTGAGCATTTCGGACAGGTTCGGGTTGTCCTTGCCGCCGCTGGCCATCAGAGCTACCGCATCTTCCAACTTGGTGGCGCTGCCGTCGTGGAAGTACGGCGGCGTGTCGGCCACGTTTCGCAGTGCCGGAACACGGAACTTGCCCAGATCGCTGTCCTTTCCCGTGACTTTTTTGCGGCCCTCGTCGGGGTTAGGCTTGTCCATGCCCACGCCTGCGTTGAAAAACTTGTAGTTACTGAACAACGGCTGGGTATGGCAGGACGAGCAATTCGTACGAAAAAGCTCCCAGCCCCGCTTCTGAGCGTCGGTTAGTACTTTCTGATCGCCTTGCACGAAGCGATCGTAAGGTGAATCGCCGCTAAGCACGGTCCGCTCAAAGGCGGCAATCGCCTTGGCAAAGCCTTCCTTGGTGACCTCGCTGCCGAAAACCTTCTGGAACCGCTTCTGATACTCGGGGATCTTGGAAAAGGACTCTACCACGGCTTTCATGTCATGCCCCATTTCAATCGGGTTCTCGACCGGCCCGGTGGCCTGCTCTTCCAGCGTCTTGGCGCGGCCGTCCCAGAACTGCGACGTGGCATATGCGGCATTGATAATGGTCGGGGCGTTGCGGCCGCCCTTCTGGTTGCTGATCCCGTCGCTAACCGGTGTATGCTCCGCCCAGGCCATTTTCGGATCGTGGCAGGTGGCGCATGAGACCGTGCCATCCTTGCTCACTCGCTTGTCGAAGTAAAGCAACTTGCCCAATTCAACCTTCTCGGGAGTGGTTGGATTGTCCTCCGGCATCGGAACAGGCGGCAACCCCAAGGGGACATCCTGCGAAGTGGCAGTAGGTTTCTCTTCTGGTTTGGCCGCTTTTTCCTCTGGTTTGGATGGTTTCTCTTCCGGGTTGGCGGTTGATTCAGAAGGCGTCACTTTCTGCTTCGTCGGCGGTGGGGGTGTTTCCTTCTTCTTCGGTGTCGGAGAACAACCTGGCAAAGTAAGGCTAACCGTGAAGACGGCAACCAAGACCAGCGATAACGCTAACCAATTTGATCGACACAGGCATCTCATGCGAATCTCCTTGAATACTGGGGCCGGATATTGGCAAAATTCCTGGTCTGCGTACCATCCGGCCGGTTTTTGGAATGTATGGCTTATATTCTACAGCGTCGTTACGCTCACGAAAGTGGCTGTCGTTTATCCGCTAGGAGATCCCCGCAACCGCGCTGGTCAGAATCTCCAGTGCCTGGTCGACATCGGCCCTGGTGACATCCAAATGCGTGACTGCGCGAATCGTCGACGGACCGAAGGCCAACATGAGTACTCCCTGCTCCCGCAGACAGCGAACAAGATTCTGGGCGATTCCCCGCTCCGGCTGGAGATGAAAGACCACGATGTTCGTGTCGATCATGCCATCTCCCAATCGCAGGCCGTCGATCTGCCGGATGCCGTCGGCCAGGCGGCGAGCGTTGCGATGATCGTCAAGCAGACGATCGACGTGATGCTCCAGGGCATGGAGGGCCGCCGCAGCCAAAATACCCGCCTGCCGCATGCCGCCGCCCAGGACCTTACGATGGCGAACCGCCTCACGGATCAGTTCGGCCGGACCGGCCAGGGCCGAGCCGACCGGCGCGCCCAGGCCCTTGCTGAAGCAGACATTCACGGTATCGAAGTGCTGGGCCCACCGCGCGGCGGCAATGCCACTGGCCACGACCGCGTTCCAGAGCCGCGCGCCGTCCAGATGCGTCCGCAAACCATTTTGCCGAGCCCAGCCGCAGAGGGACTCGATGGTGTCATAAGGCTGTACGCGGCCTCCGCCACGGTTGTGCGTGTTTTCCAGGCAAAGCAATCGAGTTCGCGTGAAATGCACGTCCTCGGGATAGAGTTGTGACTGGGCCTGCTCCAGGGTCAGTACGCCATGCTGCCCCGGAAGCGGCCGGGCTGCCACGCCGCAGAGTTGCGAGTAGCCGCCCTGCTCGTAATAGAAGAGGTGACAGTTGGCCTCGCAAATCAGTGCCTCACCCGGACGACAATGCAACCGTATGCCGATCAGGTTCGACATGGTGCCGGAGGGGACGAAAAGGGCCGCTTCCTTGCCGAGTACCCGGGCCACCCGCTCTTGCAGGGCGATTACCGAGGGATCATCGCCGAAAACGTCGTCGCCCACTGCCGCTTCGGCCATCGCTGTGCGCATGGCGGGAGTCGGCCGGGTGACGGTGTCGCTACGGAAATCGAGAGGTTGATTCAAAGTCATGTTTTCTGACGCTTTCGTTCTGCCGGACACTTGCCATTAAAGACTTCGCCCGAATAAGCCTTGAGAACGCCCCCCATGCCCGGCTTTCGCTTCAATTTGACACCAGACGGACCGGCATCCGTAATGTGTGTTCCACAGCCCCCGTGTCCCGGCTCCATATCCCCAGCACATGAACCGCGAGTGCCGGCGGCAGGCAGGCGGAAAACTTCATGCCCTCTAGGGCCTCGGGACTTACCTCGGGCAGCAGAGTGCCGGGGTCGCGGGACCGCAATTCTTCGATTGTCTGTTGTACTGCGTCCAGCGGCAAGGCCCGCTCGAACTCGATGGCCAGGTTGTCGCTCGTCGTCGATACGTGGGTGAGGCGGGTCAGTGCCGGAGCGAGGGCAGCGTTGGCTTTCTGGCCGGCGAAGGTCCACCACGTCATGCGCCCTTCTTCAGCAACCAGCACGGTCCCCTCGGCCGTCACCCAAGGGAACTTGGCCCGTACCTCTTCGATCTGCGTGCTGGCACGTTGCGACCACCAGGACTGGGCCTCGTCCTCAGCCAGCACCCGCTTGATCGCCTGGGCGAGCCGGAAAGATAACCCTTGGCCTGCCCCTTTCCATCGCGTTCGGCCCCGGTCCTGCGATACTTCGACATGGGCGACCTTCCGCTGCCAGTCGATGTGCGTCACATGCCAGGCCCGGCCGCCCAGGAGCAATACGCGGTCGCCTTCCTGCTTGCCCAAGAACGTCAGCTCGTCCACAAACCCCAGTTCCTGACGACCATGCAGGACGGCGAAGAGCGGCGGGGAGAGGAACACCGAGAGCAACTCCAGGAAGTGCCGCCGTCCGTAAGTCTCCTCGCCCTTCTGCCCGATCCCCAAGATGCCCTGCTCCTCCCAGAGCAGCCCCTGCGAGAGCATCCACGCGACGACCTCCTGGACGCGCTCGGAGGACATGGCGGTAAACCCGGGCACGCCCGCGACCCACTCCCGCCAGGTGTACCTTCCGATTCCGCGTTCCTGGAGCACCAGGGCCATCAGTTGCTGCGCCAGGACGTGGTACGGCTCGGCCGGCGGCAGGATCGGCTCCACGTAGCCCTCGCGCCAGAGGTCGATCAGGCCCGCGGCCTGCACCAAGGTCTCGTCGCGGGTGGCTAAAAAAAGGCAGTTACGGACGGTTCCGGCCCGGCGGCCTGTACGGCCCATACGCTGGAGGAAACTCGACACGGTCGTGGGGCTGTCGATCTGGATCACCCTATCGAGGTTGCCCACGTCGATGCCCAGCTCCAGGACGCTCGTAGCCACAATCGCGCAGTCGTCGCGGTTGGCGAAGGCGTCTTCCGCCTGCCGCCGCTGCTCCTGGCTGAGTGAACTGTGCGTGACGAAGGCCGTGATGCCCAGTTGCCGCAGCCCTGCGCCCAGTTCCTCTGCCTTGGCACGGCTATCGACGAAGACCAGCCGCTTCTCACCACGGTGTAACCGCGAGATGACCACGGCCGCGTTCTCCAGCGAGCCGACATAGTCCAGCTTGACCTCGGCATGGGTGACCGCGGCTTCTGTTGGCCGAAACACGACACGATCTCCCTTGCAGGAGCCGGCCAGCCAGTCGATGAGCATATCCGGGTTACCGACCGTCGCCGACAGCCCGATCCGCTGAAGCTCGCGACCGGCCAGGCGAGTAATTCGCTGAAGGACGGAAAGCAGGTGCCAGCCGCGGTCGTCACCGGCGAACCCGTGGATCTCGTCCACGACCACTACCCGCAGGTTTGCGAACAGGGCGCGGGAATCGACGTTCGGCGAGACCAGCATCAGCTCCAGCGACTCCGGCGTGGTCAAAAGGCAGTCGGGCGGGTCGCGGAGCACGTGCCGCCGGGCCGTGGTGGTCACGTCCCCGTGCCAGAGGGCCGAACGCCTGCCCAAGAGCGTACAGTACCGCTGGAGTCGCACGTCCAGGTTATTGAGCAGGGCCTTGATCGGGCAGATGTAGAGCACGCTCAGCCCAGTCCAGCCCTCCGAGAGCATGCGGGAGGCGATGGGTAGGAAAGCGGCCTCAGTCTTGCCGCCCGCCGTGGGCGCCAGCACGATCATGTGTTGCCCGGCGAGGATGCCGGGGATGACATCCTCCTGAAAGGGTCGCAACTCCCGCCAACCAAGGCTATTGACAACGTGGTGCTGGACCGCAGAATGTAGCAGGTCGAAGTTGCTCACAGTTCAAGCTCGATTTCATCGACGTCGGCGGCACCCATCGCCTGCCGCTCCACGGGCGTCAGCTCGTTCTCAGCAATGGTCAGGGCGTAGTGCTGCCGCGGCTGGAAGTCATGGAACTGATCGACGCGGTCCAGGACATCGGCCACGAGTTTTTTGAGGAAGATCCGCGGGGCCACTCCGACCTTGCCGCCGAGCCGTCCGGTCACGGCCTCAGCCAATTCCTGGATATATGCGTCGTCGCAGGACGCGGCGATCCGCTTCGGGGCCTTGGCGTGCTGCTCGAAAATGTCGCGGACCTTGCAGCCGACCTGACAGAGCCGTTCGAGGTTGAATCCCGGCAAACGGATCTGCACCGCTCGGGGGTTGTCGAAACGGGCCTCGGTCTGGAAATCGACGTGCAGCCGCTGTGCCAGGGGTTCCAGCCGCTGGGCACCCTGGGGGCCATCGTAGAACGACGGGGTCCCAGTGACGAGCAAATACAGCCCTGGGAAGCGGCCAGCATCCACCTCGTCGATAAGCTGCCGCAGGGCGTTGAGGCTCTTGTCGCGGACGTCGCCGCGGACCCGCTGGATCGTCTCGACCTCATCAAGGATCAAGAGCAACCCCGGATGCCCGGAATCCCGCAGCACAATCAGCACACCCTGCAAAAAGCTCAAGGCACCGAAATGGTCGATGTCACCCTTCACGCCGGCAGCACGCTTTGCACCGGCCGCTACATTCGGTTGACCAGACAGCCAAGCCAAAATACCCTCAGCGGCAGGCTTGTCGCTCTGGGCTTGGGCTTCTCGGTAGCCGCGCAAGGCCGCGCTGAACATCGGCGCGGTGCTGGTGACCTTTGCCAGCCGCTGCTCCAGCAGCTCGCCGGTGCGGCGGACCAAGGCATGCTGATTATCCGGCCCTACGGTGCCCTCCGCCAGCACATCTTCCTCCAATGCGTAGAACCAGCCATCCACGATGTTTCGTAGTGCCCCCTGGGGCGTGTCGGCGGTAGATAGCCGCTCCATGAGCCGGCGGTAGACGGTTTCCAGGCGGTGAAGCGGCGTCTCAGTCTCCGAGACTTGGACTTCCGAGGTGGCGAAGCCCAATTTGCGGGCACGATCGGCCAGCCAACGAGCGAAGAAGGTTTTGCCGCAGCCGTACTCGCCTCGCACCGCCTTGAAGACGCTCCCCCCGGCACCGACCTTGCGGAGATCCTCGTCGATCGCCCCCTCGAACCGTTCCAGGCCGACCGCAAACGCATCAAGGCTGCTCCGCGGCACGGTGCCGCGTCTAAGGGCGTCAATGACCTCTTCCCGGCGTTGGGGGCTTAACGACATTACGATCTCCTACACCAGGTCGAACTGCTTCAGCAGCAGCTCTCGGTTCAGTTCCACCGTGTCCGAGGCGTCATCGCGGCTCAAGACCGCGTAGCCGTCGATGTTCAGCACCCGTTGCACCTTGGCCAGGAGCCCTGGCAGACGCAAGGCGGGGAACTCCAGCGCCCGGGCCAGGGCCACGGACGTCATCTTACCGCCCCGCCGGTCGAGCATGCCCAGGAGCTTGGTAAATATCTCATCGCCCGGCAGGCCACGACCGCCGAGCTGCTTCTGCTGCTCGAAGACAGCCGAAGTCAGGAGCCGGGGCACCCATGCCGGGCACGAATCGTCGGCCTTTGTTGGTTCGTCGGTCTGCTTCGCTTCGTCGGCCGTTTTCGGTGCTTCGGGCAGTTCGTCGCCGCCACGGAGGTCGAAGAGCGTCCCCGGATCGGGCTTGGCCGGCTTGAGTGCCAGGGTCGGCTGCTCCACAACCAATTCGATCCGCGAAGGCTCGTCCCACCAAGCGGGCGTGTCCACTGGCTGCTCGCGCCAGCCGGCGGGGAACTTGTCGCTGCTGGAGAGTACGACGATCGGCACGACCATCTCCTGAGGCGTCAGGCCGCCATGGTAGCCGTTCTTCATCATGCCGTAGCGGACCCGCTCGCTCCACGGGGCAATTAGTCGATGCCCTTCGACACCGACTCTCTCGCCCTGAATCAGCAACTCGTCGGCGGCCGGCTCGCCAGATGCTATTCGCCACCGCTCGCCGCCCTCATAAAGCCGGGCCTGGGTTTGGCAGTCCAAGACGTGGCCGTGGTCGCTGACCAGCACCACCAACCGCTTGGCCATGCGGGCCTCGTGCAGCAGGGCCGGCAGTACCTTGATCTCGTCCCGCGACCACCGGGTGTCGATCTGTCCGCCTTTCAGTAAGTTGTCGTCCACTGCGTTGATGACGACGCCGACGATCTTGCGGTGTGCGGAACCGATCTCCTTGCGGACATCGGCCGCCAGTACGGCATCGTCGGATTCCTGAAGGGTAGCCTTGTGGAACAACATGGGCGGATAGCCGCTTCGGCAGCGGGCAAGCAAGGCCGGGTGTTCCGCGAAGCCGGCCCGCTCTTCGTTGGACGATCCTTGCTGCAATCGCCCTGTGAGCAGGCTCGTGCGGGAGAACTCAGTGACCGAGGGGACCGAGGCAATGCCCGACCGGTTGAAGTTCCTGCCCGGCTCACACAGGGCCACCCACTCGTGCCGCGTCAGATCGGCCAGGAGTTCGCGGCAGACCGCCACGCTCATGCCGTCGATGACGATCACCAGTACCTGGCTGTCTACGGCAAAGGGAGCGACGATCTGTTCCAAAAACCGTTCCAAGGGGACGAGATCATCGGCCTGCGACCCGGCGGCCGTCCAATCGACCAAGAGTCTGGCAAAGTCGTGGGCCTGCGTCTCGCGGATCTGGGTCACGGCCTCGAAGAGCCGCACATAGGCTTCCGAGAGAACCTGGACCGGATCACCCGATCGCAAGCTGAGCCGCGCCCAGTCAACGAACCCACCGTCACGGAGGTGCTCGTCAGCGGCCAAGGCCAGCGATGGATGCTTAACCTCACCCTGCTGGTGCCGCTCGCCCAACCAGCGCACCAGCCGCACGGCCATGTCCACCCGCTCCAGGCGACGAGCCTCGCGGGCCGACTGATCGTGGTCGCGCACCGCCTGCCGGGCCTCGATCAGGCTGTCGAAAAGTTCGTAGGATGGACTTCCAAGTCCGTCTGAATTTTTCTTGTTCGTTAGGGAACGAACTTCCATGTCAATCCTACCTACTAATCGGACGGACTTGGAAGTCCATCCTACCTCGCAAATCGCATGCAGGCACTGTCCGAAGCGGGCCAACCGCTGGTCGAAGCCGGTCGGCGAGGTATCGCTCAGATAGGCGAAACCCTCGGCCTGCACTTCGGTCAGGATCTCGTCGGCACGCTGGAGCGTCTGCCGGTAGCCCCGAGCATCGGTATGCCGCAGGGCACGGACGACCTCCGTGGCCGCCGTACTCCACCGCTGGACCAGCGTGGCCTCGGGTGGCTTCCCGCTGCCCAGGAACCGCTCTTCCATCTTCCCGCTCGCCCGTTCCAGCTTGCCGGCGGCGTTCTTGTGGTACACCACGCCCACCGCCAGCCCAAGCGGCACGGCGTCCGCGCGTTCCAATCGAGCCACACAGGAGAGTATGACTTCGGCCACTGGCCCTGCCTTCTCGGTAAGCCACTCGGTAGCCGCCTCGCGAAAGGCTTGAACGGCACCACGAAAGCGGGCAGCCGCTTCGGCATCGAGCGACCATTTTAAGAGCGACGTCAGGTCGGGGGTCTCGGCCGTCAACCCGATCCCATAGCGCAACAGCAGCGGCCATACCATGTCGGCATCCAGGAAACCACCTCGGGCCGCCGGGTAGCCCTCGGCCGGGACGAGATCCAAGAGCATTTCCGCGATCCATCCGTAGCGGGTCAATCGCGGATCGACAGTCGCGGCCTGGAACAACGCACGGACGATCTGCCAGGTGTCGATAGGAAACAGCCGCCGCTTCGCCAGCCGTAGGAGGATGTCGTCGCTCAGGTCCTTATCCTCCAGCGGCGTGATGAGGATCTTGGTCGTGGCCGCATCCACCGTCTCGCGCAGGGCCAGCCGCATCGCCAGGGGCGAGTCGCACTGCTGGATCAGGTACGATTGCTCACCCTCCCGCTTTTGCCGCTCGGCGGTCCATCGCCCCGCGGTGCGGATGCCGATCACTCGGGCCTGCGGCACCTTCTGGCGGATAGCCGCCACCTGCGCCTTGAGCTGACTGAAGGTCGGTGAGGTTGTCATTTCGCGTCTCTTGTTTCCCATGGTAGGATGGACTTCCAAGTCCGTCCGTTTCCCCTCCTGCTGTTCGGACGGACTTGGAAGTCCATCCTACGATTCAAAGTGCCAGCCAAGCTCGATCCATTCTGGGCGAATCCATCGCGGTTGCGTCTCGATCGACAGCCCGGCGAGCCGGGGGTTCCTGCCGATGTACTGTATCGCCCTCCACAAGTGCTCCTCGTCGCGAATGATTCGGTCGAAGCTCTCTTGCTCCCACAAGCTGTCACACGACCCGAGATCGGTGTTGATCTGGCGAGCCGTATAGGTTTTCCAGCTCTGTAGGATTTTCTCCAGCGAGAATTGCCGCGGCACCGTGGGCCGCAAGACCATGTGGACGTGGTTCGGCATCACGACGTAACACCCCACTTCGTATCGCTGGCCATCAAAGTGACGCATCGATTTTTCCACCAAGCCGGCAGGCTTGGACTCGCGCAGTGGACAACGGCCCATCCCCTGATCCAGCCAGTGCTCGACTCGCAGCATCGTCTGCCGAGCCAGATCATCGAGAGTGTCGTCGTCTCGGGGGGGAGGATGGTGCTGCTCCCACTCATGCCGCCAGCAGCGCAATTCATTCAGTTTGGATTGCGGCAAGGAGTCGGCAAGTCGATAGGTGACGAAATACGTCGCGCCATCTTGCCGCCAATGCGGCAGGTGCCGAACGTAGACCTCGATCGGCGCGTGCGGATCTAACCCACGGAAATCCGGCGGTGCGGCGAGATTGAACATGGCGAAAAACAGACCTCCGTAGAATGGACCGTAGGATGGACTTCCAAGTCCGTCTGATCGTTCATTACTCTTTTCAGGACGGACTTGGAAGTCCATCCTACTTCACTTGCCAAGACAAATCAATTCGCACTGAACCAGGGCCAAACTGTTGTTCGAGCTCTTTCAACAGGGCACGGCACTCGTCAGTGCCAAGGGCATGACGCGCCCCCGTAGGATGGACTTCCAAGTCCGTCCGTTTCCCCTCCTGCTGTTCGGGACGGACTTGGAAGTCCATCCTACGCTCCACAACCTTCGTCAGCAGCCGTACCGCCCTGACATGAGTCCCCTTCAGTGCCGGTGCCAAGGCCGTCACGTGTTCATCGGCGGCCAGGGCCTGCCGCACATCGGCCAGAATCTCTGCGGCGGCAACCTTCCGCTCGTCGTCGAACTTGCCGATCGCCTCGAAAATATCCCAGCCGGCGGTTTCTAGGTTGCCCTCCAACTCCGCAGCCTTCTCCACGCACTCCCCCATCGCCGCCTCGCTCGTGGCGATGTCTGCACGGGCCAGTAGCCCGATCACGTTGGCCGATTCGGCCGCCGAGACGAGGCCGACGATCTTCTGCGTGGCCAGGGCCGTCTTCATCCGATCCGTGCCCTCGGGGGCAATCGCCATGCCGACCATGCGGTCATGGAGCTTCTGGCGGTAGGTCTCGCACGCACGCCGTACCTGGGTGGCCTTCTTCTGGAACTCTGCCGAGAGGGTGCCCACGTTGCCGGCACTCAGTAGCTTGTGGCCAGCCACGCCGAAAATGCTCCCTGCCCGCTTGACGGCTACATCCCAGACACCCACGTCCGGCAAGTTCACCTTCCGCAGCTCGCAGTCGTCGGGCAGCGTCTGGAGCGTCGGCTCATAGGGGCCGCCGTGGCGGTAGAACGTGTAGCCCGTCTGCACGGCGAAGAGCAGAATCACTAGGTTCTCCGCATCTTGCGGCAGGCCCATCGGCCGTGGGTCGTCGATCCACTTTCTTAGATGCTTGACGTCCATCGGGCTGCCTGTCTCGGTAGCCTTGCGGCCGAAGTGCGTCTTCCAGTGCTGCCCCAGGACGAAGTACGTGGCGTCGATGCCCATGTCGCCCAGGAGGAGCGGATTGGCGATCTTCCGCAGCAAGGGACGCTGTGTGTTCTCGATCGGTGCCCGACCGTCTGCCGACTCCGTCGCCGGCAGGATCAGTTCATAGACCTTCTTGAAGACGCCGGACTTCGCCTCCGTCTCAAAGTGCGGGGCGGCCGGGAACTCATGCTCCAGGGCCTGACTCAACAGGTGCTGCATCGCGCCGCCCAGGTTCGCGGCCACCGGCGGCTGCGGCGTGAAGCCTGGGGATAGCGAGGCGAAGTGTTCGCTGGGGTCCATATCTTGGGTCGTGTCGAGCGACCCCTGTGCGATGGCCTCCAGACCATAAGCGGCATCCAAATGAATCTTCACCCGCTGCTGGAGCACACTCCGCTGGTTTTCCATCAACGACTTGGCCGCTAGCTTGTCCTGTGCCGAGAGGTGGTTGGCATACTGGAGGAACCGCTCACCGGTGAGGATGTGCTCCAGGATCACCAGCATCCCAAGGTCTTTCTGCGCATCGTCGCTGAGGAACGAGGGCATCCAGCATAGGGTCTTCGCCCCGTCCCGGTGCGCCCGCACCGTGTAGGATGGACTTCCAAGTCCGTCCGCTTCTTCCCCTGCTGTTCGGACGGACTTGGAAGTCCATCCTACGAGAAACGCCTGCAACCGACTCAGGTCGTCGCGCGGTCCGTGCCCGGCCTCGTCGAAGGGGAAGTCGATCACCAGCTTCCAGCTTGCGTCGGCGTTCTCCAGCGAAGAATCGGGGAGCTCGCGGATATTGCGGAACAGCACAGCGCAGTTTCGCTTGGTGTTCCGCCACCAGAACTCGTGGAACTGCTCGAAATCGCCCTCGCCCTGGATACCAAGCTGGTCAAAGAGCATCTGCCGCACGCGGCGGATGCGGTTGCCCTGGTTGTCCTCGCGGCGGGCCTGCTCGATGATAGTCTCGGTGTCCACGCCGGAGAGCTGCACGGTGATCGTGGGATTAACCTCCTCGCCGATGCGGATCTCGCCTACGCTTGCCGCCCAAGCGCGACAGCGGCTGAGTACCTCCTGGGCCTCGCGGCCGGGAATTGGCGTGCGGATCGTGCCATGGTTCAATGCCGCCAGTTTCTCGGCGTTCAGGCCCCGCAGCGACTCGACCTCGGGCACCAGCGCCGACAAGAGCAGCGTCTTCACCAGCCGGTCGTCGTTACGAAAAGCCGACTGTCGTGGATCGTCGTAGGCGAGCGTCTCGATCTCTTCGCGGCGGCCGTGTTTCTTCTCCAGAACCGGCAACAACTTCTGGTGGTAGAGTCGCTTGGCGTTGTCGAAGTGGATCGCCATGTCCTTGCTAAAGGCTTCGTCGCCGTGGGCCACGACGTCGAACAGGTCGCCCACGGGCACCACATCGCCCAACTTGAGCGTTTCGCGATGATCGACCAGGAGCTGCATCATCACCTTCAGGGCCGTCCGCTCCCGCTGAAGCACGCTGGAGACCGCGATGAGCGTCTGCACCAGGGCCGGGCTGAAGGGATAGACCTGGCGGAACATCTTGCGGTTCCCCTCGTGCGTGAGCAAAATGCTCATCACGCTATCCTTCATCCGCGCCACCTGCTCGAAGGCCGCGTCGAGTTCCGTCTTGGCGGCCCCGTCCTTGCACTTCAACACCCGCTTTTCGGCGATCGCCGGCAGGTTCCGGTCCTCCAGGGTGATCGTGTCGAACCGCCCCTGCTGGTAGTCGAGCGAGTCGCCAAAACTCATCCGCTCGGCCCCAGGCACGTGTTCCCCTATTAACTCCCGCAGGTCCCGCTGCCGGGCCACGAAGCTCACGATTGGCACGGGCCGGTTGACCGACTGGGCCTCGACCAGGTTCGTGAGCTTGGCCGCCTCGTGGTTCACGAAGGCCAGGTCGGCCGAGTTCATGGCCAGCCAGAGGATCAATTCGTCGAGGAACAGGATCAGGGCGTCGTAACCCAGGCTGGCCGCGTGCTGGCTGATGATCGACAGGCCCTTATCGAACCGCACGAAGTTCCCGCCGCGGTGACTGATGACCTCAGCATGGGCGGTGGCGATCGTCTTCAAGAGGGTACTCACAAGGCGTAGGTGGGGCTCCGAATCTGGCGCAGCAGCCGCGGCGGCCTCGAACGAAGCCATGTCCCAGGTCGCCGACAGATCGCCCCAGCCGTTGTCGCCGCCCTGGCCGGCGTTGAGCCGATTGAAGAACGCCTCGTCGCCGTAGTTGGCCCGCTCGGCCTCCGCCTGGGTGATGATCGCAGCCGACATGTAGACCGGCGGGATCGGCTTGTCGGGGTGTTTGCCGCGGATGAAGTCCACGTAGCCGCCGAGGATGCCCGACTCCATGTCGTGGGCGTTGATCATGTGGTAGGGCACCAGCAGAAACTTCTTCCCGGCCAGCCAGTCGTTGTGCTTCTGGATCACGGCGGCCAGCTCGGGGATCGCCCGGGCCGCCGGGTTGCCTTGCAGGATCAGGTGGAGCACGGCCATGAAATGGCTCTTGCCGCTACCGAAGCTGCCATGCAGATAGGTCGCCTTGCTGGTCCGGCCCTGCACCGCGCTGCGGATGAACGTCAACGCCGCGTCGAAGTTTTTGGCCAGTTCCGGCGTCACCACGTAGTTTTCGAGTACCCGCTCCGGGTGCTGGATGTCCTCGGACAGCCGAAGGACGAAGTCGCCCTTCTGCACGCGGTCGGGGATGTAGATCAGGTCTTTAATGAGGGTTGTCATGGGGAAAACTTGCCCGCTGCTAAATTTGTCGCTAAATTAACCATCAGCGCAAGTCTCTATACTCCAATAGTTTGTGTCATTGCTCTAAAACCACCCTTGATTAACAGTGCCGATTGCTAAATTACGCTAAATTTGCGCCTCTCCAGGTTCAGTGGCAACTCGCAGGCGATACCGCGAGCTTCGACCACCCCTTTCCCGGGTTAGGAATCCATTCTCACCAGACCAATCTTTTAGGTATCGTGAGACTTCCACTCTGGCCGAACCTGAATCCCCCAAACCGAGCAGCTCCCGACATTCATGCGGCGTGATCGTGCCGTGGTCTTCAACGAACTCACGTACCCATTCTCGGTAGCGTATGGGATCAATGCCCTTTAGTCGGGTGTAGGCCGACTTGCTCAAAAGATCCTCGGCGACTCCCCTTGTCAGGTGATACGTGGCCGCCCGCGTCCGCCCCTTGCGTTCCAAAATGCCGGTCTGCGGCTGGGCCAACTGGTCCAGGATGCCACGGGCCGCGTTGCTCGGGACCTGGAGCAGTTCGGCCCCGCTGACGACGTCGATGAAGGCATGCCCTGCCAGGTAGCTCAGCACCAGCAGGGCATCCAGGTCGATCTCGCGGCCCTCACCCCGCCACTTTGCCACCAGCTTGGCCATCTGTTCGTCGAAAGTCCCGTCGAAGAGACGGAGGGTGACCCGGAGTGCCTCGCCCACGTACTCCGGCATCCGCTTGCCATAGGACAGGGTGGGGATAAAGATTCGCCGCCTGCCCATGCCCGCATGCTCCACCAGCCCCAGCTTCTCGAACGCCTCCGCCAAGGTCCGGTTACGGGCGACCGGCTCGTGCCGAAGGATGTTCTGCGGCGTGATGCCGGCCAGGAAGCCGCCGGGGCTGGTGATGGCCAACTCCCGGGCCGTATGGCGCAGCAGCACTTCACCCGGATCGGTGTAATCCCGGTGCGTCACGGCGTTCAGCAGGGCCTCGCGTACGACATCCACGACAAAGGCGGGAACCCGCATCTTAAAGAAGCCGACGCTCACCTCATGCTCCGGATTAGCCGGTCCCGTAAATGTCTGCTCCACTCGCTCCAGGATGTTCAACAAGCCGTCCTGGTAGGAGTCGTTTCTGAGAACTTCCAACTCCGTATGGAAGACATAATGCACCTGATGCTGCGGGCAGATGCGGGTGAGCAACGTCTGGTTGCCGAAGAGCAACAGGCCCGCTCGCGTCACCCGCCCCTCGTGGATCGCCCCGACGCCGACAAGCAGCTCGGCATCGCCGACATTGAGCAGTTCCGACTGCGGCTTGAACCGCCGCAAGACGTTCCTGGCCCGGGCGATCTCCACCACATCCAGGTTGCCGACTTCGACGCCCTCGGCCGGCAACCCGCTCCAATCGACGATGCCCGCGGAGGCTTGTGCCCGGGCGAAGGCGTGCGGGTCCATCGGCATCGAGTTCTTCCCCACCCGCTGCTTGAAGACACCCTGCATCGTGCCGTAAGGCGGATTCGCGCCCTTGAGCACCCGAACCACAATCAGCCGGCCGGTCCCCTCGGGTACGGCCAGTTCTTCGACCTCAACCAATATATTGGGCCGGGTCGAGTCGAAAATGCCCCGCCGCCACACGTCTAAGTCGCAGTTGCCGGCTCCGTGGATCGCCGCGGCACGGCCCCGGGTCCGGTCGGTTACACCGAAGACGATGACACCACCCTCGGCATTGGCGAAGCAGACGGCGTACTCGACCGCCACGCGCATGTCGTCCCGCGGCCCGATCCAGGGCTTGAACTCCAGCCACTGGGTTTCCAGGTCGTCGGCGTCCAGCCGAGCGAGCTGCGTCAGGATTTCGGTGTTGGTGGGAATGGTCACGATCGTTTCCTCCGTCCGCCCGCATTCTGCGGCGGCTCCCAAGCCTTGATCTCAGGGACCGTCTTGCCGAGCTGCCGGGCCTCTTCGCTAATAAAGCCCTCGAAGTAGTCGCCCATCCGCAGGCCGTCGAAGGCGGCGTCGGGTTCGTTGTGCCACTGCTTGAGCCAGGGGAGCAGCTCCAGCAGGCCGGCCAGGAGCGGGATGAGGCGGGGGTCGGCACGGCCGCCAAGACGTTCCTGGATGTCCACGAAGTAGGTGCTGATGGCCCGAGCAAGTTGCAGGTGGTCGTAGCCGGCCCAAGCGATCATGGGCGTGCCGTCCGTGCCTTCACAGTGCGGGAAGCTGACCCAACGCTCCTTGGGCACGTCGAGCTTGCCGCGGAGCCGCCAGTGATCGGTCTTGAGGAAGTCGGTGCTGGTGTACTTGGGGGGGACGGGGATGTCGCGCAAAGGCGCAAAGGCGCAAAGTTCGGTTTCTTCATTCTCTCCCTTTGCGCCTTCGCGCCTTTGCGCGAGCCTGTCTTCCTCCCGTTGCAGTTCCCACGTCTTCTCCCACTCAACCCGCTTGCGAAGCCCGGTGGCCTTGTAACGGAGCACGGGCAGCAGGGGCAAACTCTCGGCCTCGACTAGGTCCGCCACGAGCCGCTGGACGTCGAAGGCTGGGTCGTTGCGGTAGAGTTCCCCGACCTGCATGAAGTCCGGGTCCTGCCGGGCAACGTCGGCTAGGCGGGAGATGGAGATGAGGCAGATCTCGCGCAAAGGCGCAAAGGCGCAAAGAGTTTCTTGATTTTCTGGTCTCTTCCCCTCTTCCTTTCCGCCTTTGCGCCTTTGCGCGAGACCTTCTCCCATTCTTCCGTCGAAGTCGAAGTAGCTTTCCAGCCGGTCGAGCAGCCAAGTATGCAGGGCACGCTCAAGCTGAGACTCCCACGCTTCGGTGTTCCAGCGACGTTTGTACTCCGGCCGCTCGATCAGGGCGATGTTGGCGTTGCTTTCGATCATCTCGATCCGCCGCTCGACGACTTTACGGTATTCGGCGGGCCAGTCGGTGGGTATCTCGGTGATGGGTGTGGAGCCGTGGCGGCTGAACCAGCTTGATTCTTCCTCGCCGGCGGCCAGCTTCCGAGCCAGGACGATCTCGAAAGCTCGCTGGCCGAGTTCAATTGCAGGAGTCTCACGCAAAGGCGCAGAGGCGCAAAGGGATTGCTCGGCCTCTTTCTTTGCGTCTTTGCGCCTTGGCGTGAGGTCTCCCCCGATCAGCCCGTACAGCCCGTAGCACTCCCAGTCCAGTTCCTCCTGGAGCGCGATCATTTGCTGGCGGATACATTCCCATTGCATCCGTCGCTCCGCAAGGACCACGCGGTTCGCTTCCGCGGGTGTCGTTTGCAGCAGCGCACCCGGTGCCAACTCGGACAGCAACCCCGCCATACCGTCCAACTGCTGGGCCAAGGCGAGGGGCCGGTCTGTAGGGAGGGGGAATTGCTCAAGTCGTGTCGCGTTAAACGCAAAGAAGTCTTCAAATGGTGCCGTTCGCTGCCTCGCCCCTTTGTCATCGACCGCGCTGCCTTTGTTGTGGCACGCTTGTTTGAGCCAGAAGCAAGCTGTGGAGCTGTTGAGCAGTCCGAGCAGGGCGAGGTGGTCGTCTTCGGTGGCTTCTGGCGGCAGCTTGATGACCGGGGCCGTCTGCTTGAACACCTTTCCGCCACGGTCCAGCACGAAATGGTTGTGCGTCGCCACCTCCGCAAACACAATCGACAGCGGCGTCCGGTAACGTTCGGAAATCCAGCGATACCATGACCACCAAATCTCCCCACATTCTTTGCGAGTCTGTCGAGCAAACGACACCATGCCTTCAGAGCAAGGACGATAGGGCCATAGGCGATGCGCCCAGCATGAATCCGTCTCAAACGAGATCAGCTCTTGGTTGTTTCCATAGGGCACAAAGGCACTCTCGCCCTCAACGATAGACCAATCACGCACCTGTTCGCCGATACAGAGTGCGCGGATGTAAGCAGATGCAATGTCCGCGCGTCGCATCGGTTGCTCTGGTGATAGAAACATCTCGTCGATTCCCGTGAAGCTTGGCGGCCCAATGGAAATCGTGTGCTGTGACAGAAAAGACCCGCTAGTTTCATCTAATACTGTCTTCAACTCCGCCGCACCACCACCACCAATGCTCCAGGGGTGTTTGCTGAATTGCTCGCGCAGCGTATCGTTGACGCTGACGAACGCGCTCTGGCTGCCGACACGGTCAATCTGATCGAGAATCGCAGTCCAGACCAGTCCCTGCGACGGATCATCCGGCGTGGCCGGTTCGCCCTTGATCCCCATGACGGCACGGATCGTCGGGGTAACCGGCTTGCGCTGGCGGCCAAAGAGGATCACGGTCGGCGTGCCGTGGCCGGGGATGTATGCCCCGCTGGTGTCGATGACGTGCGTCAAGTCGATCTTCGACAGGTAGCTTTCAACGAGCTTCTTGCCGAACTCCCGCTTCATGAAACTATTGGAAGTGATCTGCCCCACAAACCCGGCGGGTGAAGTCTCGCGCAAAGGCGCAAAGGCGCAAAGGTCTTCTTCCCTTTCTTCCTTTGCGTCTTTGCGCCTTGGCGCGAGATCCTCCCGGACCGCTAAAGCAAACAACCGCTGGAGGAACGGCACCGCCAGCGAATACTTCATGTGACAGACTTCGGGGTATCGCTCGCGGTAGGCCGCGTTGAGGGCCTTGTCCTTAACCGTGATATACGGCGGGTTAGCCACCACGGCATGATATTGCCCCGGCCGAAGAATCCGCCGCAGTTTCGGCAATTCCTCGCTTTGATACGCATGGGCCAGTTCATGGAAACCCAAAAGTTGTTGGTCGCCGCCCGCACTACCGTGCAACAGCGAGTCCCCGCACACCAAGTTGAAATGAAACGCTGGGGCGTCGGCCAGCCGCGTCACGCCGCACGCCTTTATGGCCACCAGCAGCAAGCGGAAGCGGGCGATGGCCACGGCGTAGGGGTTGATGTCCACCCCGTGGATGCTGTCGAGCGTCCGCTGCACAAGGTCGCGAATGTTGGCCCCAGGCTCCATCTTCTGCCAGCGGCCGAGGATGCGAGGAAAGCTGCCCAGCAGGAAGTGCCCGCTGCCACAGGCCGGGTCGATCATTCTAAAACAAGTTTCGCGCAAAGGCGCAAAGGCGCAAAGGGAGAAAGATTGATTTTCTTTATCTTCTTCGCGCCTTTGCGCCTTTGCGCGAAACCCTATCCCGAACTCGTCCAACGCCGGCTCCAGCGTCCGGTTTAGGATGAACTCCTCGACGAACTCCGGCGTCTGGAGCAATGCGTATTTCTTCCGTGCCGCCTCGGACAGATCCTGATACAGGTCGCCCAGGAACCGCGTTTCGTCACCGTAGGATGGACCGTAGGATGGACTTCCAAGTCCGTCCGCAACAAAACTCGGACGGACTTGGAAGTCCATCCTACTGAAGTCATGGATCAGCTTGTTGCTCTCGACCGAGTTGGCGTCGATCTTCTGGAAGAACGCCAGCATATCTCTCGCCCCGTCGCCGGAGAGCCAGTTCGGCAGCTCGCGGATCGGGTTGTGCTCGCCGAAGACCTCCTTGGTGCCCGGCAACTGGGCCAGCTCGTCGAAGACGCTCAGCAGGTAGTCACGCTCGTTGGGTTGCTTCGCCTGGCCCAGGTACAGTTCCCACTCGTCACGGGCTTGCTGGAGCCGCTTGCCCGGACCAGCGATCTTGGGCGGGTCGATCAGCCGGTTGTCCTCCAGGAACCGCACGAAGACGCAGGATAGCACCCAGGCAGCCGCGGCCTGGGTAATCGCATCGCTCCGCCAGTCCTCATAGTTCTGGGCCGTCCGTTCGGCCTTCTTCGCCCGCTCGTACTCCTCTCGCAGTCGCTGGCCTACTTCCGGCACCTCGGCTGACTCGCTACGAGCAAGCAGATCGGCTTCGAGCCGCTGGAGGAGCTTTTGTAGGTCAGAGAGTAAGGATTGGCGGTTGATCATAAAGAAAGGTCTCGCGCAAAGGCGCAAAGCTCGCAAAGGGAAGAAGGAAATTCTCTTTCTTTGCGCCTTAGCGCCTTTGCGCGAGATTATTATTCCTCAAGGTGGTTCACGAGTCGTGTAATGCCGTTCTTGATCAATTCAACGCCGAAGTTCATCAACAGCCCAAGACGTTTATCGGCCAGCCGCAAGTAGGTCAGGACGACCTTCTTATGCACCGGGGCAACCGCTTCAATGGACTTCAACTCGACGATGACACAATGTTCGACGAGCAGGTCGAGGCGGAAGCCCAAATCCAAGCGGACACCATCCCACTGGACGGGGACCGCCACTTGACTTTCCACGTGTAAACCGCGTTTCTGTAGTTCGTGCATCATCACCGCTTCGTACACCGACTCCAAGAGCCCCGGCCCGAGTTTCGTATGGATCTGGAAGGCAACATCCACGATGATCCGGGCCACTTCGTTCTCATGCATCATCTTCCTCCTTATTGCAAAGTCAGAAAATCTCGCGCCAAGGCGCAAAGGCGCAAAGATTATTTTGGGTTTGTCTCTTCCTTTGCGTCTTTGCGCCTTTGCGCGAGATTTTTTCCATCCGCCCGATGCACATTTTGCAACCAACTCTCTGGTATTAACGCCTTCTGCCCAGGGCCGAGCAGCGGGACCGCCTTGCCATCGATCATAGCTTGGGTACTTCCCGGCAGCAACAACCACAGGCCCGGGATACCGTCGCTGCGGCCGACCTTCTGCGAAAGCCGGCTAAGCAGGTCCATCTGGTCGTAGCGGGCCAAGAGGCCGGGGTAGATCAAGAGCATGGTCCGTTCGGCCTTCAGCATCCGCTCTTCGACCAGTTTCATGGCATCGGCCACCAGGAACATCAGGTTATCCCAGTCGCCAGCCCGCGGCGTAGCGTCGGTCTTGAGGACCAGATCCCAGTTGACCTTCCTCTTGCCCGCGACGGCTTGCAGAGCATCCAAAAATACGCCTTCCATGTCCACCAGCTCGACGGGGAACCGCCGGCAGATTTCCTCGCGGGCACGGTCATAGTCCTTCTTATGCACCAGCAGGCTGAGGAAGGAGCCTTCCTGGATAGCACGCTGGAGCCGTTCCTCGAACTGCCGGGCGTCGGCCTCTTCGGGGGTGACTTCACCAGCCGGCGAGAGACCCGGGGCGGTTGGATACCGCATCGAGGGTTCGCTGGCCGTGCTGATCTCGCGCACGTTGCTGACGTAACGCCCCTGCCCGTCCTTGCCGCCAAGTTCCCAGCGGAAGTTGAAGCCGGCTTCCCGCAACAGATCATCGAGCACGGGACGGTCGGGCAGCGGAGTAGCCTCGGGGTAACGGCCGGCAACCCGTTCGCGGACCTGAGCCACGGAAAGCATCCGCAGCCCGTTCAAGGCACCATGCGATAGTCGTATTGCACGTGCGGCCGGCATGCCGCGCGGGTAGAGTTCCTGCCGGCTGGAGAGTGCGGCGTGCTGCGAGACCACGGAAGCCAAACGAATGAGCCTTGCATCGGAAAGGCTTGCCTCGGGAGGAGGTGGGACTTCCCGCAATCGTTCCACAACTCGGGCCGGAGCGACCAGGGGATCTTCATCAGCCAGTTGGTCGGCAACCTCGCCCAGGCGGCGGGCGTAGGTGGCCAAGGCGGCGTTCTGGGCGATCAGTATGCAGTCACCGTCGCGGCGCACAATAAGTCGCGGTTCGCTCATCGAGCGTTCTACTTCCACCGCGGCACGGACCACGGCAACGCCGAGTTGTGTGCGCCGTGGTTCATCCTGGGACGATCCGCGGGCCAGCAGTACGGCCTCGGCCAGTTCTGTCGCGGTCATCACACCGCCTTGACCGGCCACGATGTCCACTATGTCGGCACGGAGCTGGGTGATGGCAGGTTCCCTGGCCCAGCGGTCCTGGAGCTTAGCGAGGATCTGCCCGACCCTCGCCCGGGTCACTTCGAGCAACCGGGCCACGTCGGTCTGGCTGGGCCATGAGGTAGGATGGACTTCCAAGTCCGTCCGGGTGTCGTTCATACGGACGGACTTGGAAGTCCATCCTACGGTCCATCCTACGGGCCATTCTACGGGGAGGCCGAGCAAGACCTGGATCGTTCGGTGGACGGTTTCGCTCTCGCGGGCACCGATACTTTGCACGCGATCGGCCAGCAGATCCACGCTCAGCGCGGCGAGGTCTAACATTTCGGGCGGCGGCTCGGGCTGATCCGTGGTGGCGGTTTCCCTCGATGGCGTACCGAGCCGCTTGCGAAGGATCTTGACGGCCGCGGAAATCTCACGCCGGGTTAGGTTGCCGACGCCCCGTAGCCGCGAAAGTCGCCGCATGGAGGTGGTCAGCAGGTCTTCAACGGTGAGGATGTTGGCCCGATCAAGGGCGTTGGTGGCCCGGGTGCCCAGGCCCAACCCGGCGATCGAGGTATCGAAGGTGGCTGCGGCGAGCAGTTCGCGGAGTTGGGACTCTTCGGCCTGATCGGAAATTGGCCCCGGCTCATCAATGTCCTTAAAACAATCTCGCCAGACTGATAGCATCTCCGCGGCGTTGTCGAATCGCTCGGTGATCTCCCGGCGGAAGGCTTTTTGGAAGAACGCCGTGAGCCCCTCACCCAGGCCCGTGTCGAACGCCTCGGGGTTGATGGTGATCTCGGTGCCGGGCGGTAGGTGTGAAGGCTCGGTTGGCCCATCGCCCCACTTCGGCCGCCCGCCCGTTGCCAGCTCGTAAAGCGTGACGGCCGCAGCGTAGCGCTCGGCATGCAGATCCCAGCGTCGCGGCTTGCGCAGCGGCAACATGGGGTCGATGTATCCGTTGGTACCGGCACGGATGTTTTCGGCCGGCGTGCGGGAGAGGGAGAAATCGAAAAGCACGGCATGGAGCCGGTCGCCACGACCGACCATGCCAACCGCAATGTTGTCCGGCTTGATGTCGCGGTGCGGGATGCCTTGCTCTTCGAGGTGGTTGACCACGTCGAGCAGGTCTTCGCCGAAACGCTGCAAAAGGTCGATATGCAGCCTGCCCTCCTTGCGGAGCCGCTGGCTGAGGGTCTCGATGATCCTCTTGCTCTTGTCGGCGAGAACAGGCCACATGAGGAACCCAAAGCGGTCGCCGACCTCGACGGAAGCAGCGAACTCGATGATGTGTGGATGGCGGAGCTTCTGGAGCACGTCGGCCTCGTCCTTGAGCCGGGCATTGTGCTGCGGGTCGCTGGCCACCTTGAGCACATACTCCTTGCTCTCCCTCTCCACGAGCAGGACGATCGAGCAGGCCCCCTGGCCGATGCGGCGGATGACCTTGTAACCGCCAGGGATCAAATCGCCGGCCTTAGCTTGCGCTGGGTCGTCCACGTAGTCGCGGTCGGGGGAGGTCAGCTCGTTCTCGACGTCGTCCAGCTCGCCCAGGAAATCGACGACCGCACCCGTGCGATTGAAGACCTCCGGGTGGGTGCTGTACTGGACCAAGTACTGGAGTGATTCCTTGGCACCGTTCAAGACGGAGCTGATCTGGAGGCCCTTGGTCTCGCGGAGCTTGTTACTCAGTTCCAGGCCGTTGGCGGCCGGTGCCATACCCGAGAAGATGTGGTAGGCGATCGCGCCCAGCGAGAAGACATCGAGGTGCTCGCCCAGGTTGTCGTCGGTGAGTGCTTCGGGGGCCATGTAGGCGGTGCTGGCATCTTCTACCAGCCGATCCACATGCGAAGTTGCCGAGACGATGCGAGACACGCCCGTCGTGCTTGTCGCCTCCCGGTAGCCGACCTGCCAGTTGAAGACTTTGATCTTCGGCCGCTCGCTGTTGGCCTGGGTGACGAGGATGCTCTGCGGGGAGAGGGCACGGTGGACAACCTTCTTATCGTGGGCGTAGCGGACGACCTCGGCAATCTGGCGGACCAGATCGAGCCGCGTGTCGATGCTCAGCTTGTCTTGCTGCTGGGCCAGGAAGTGGTCGAGGCGGATGGCCAGCGGGTCGTGCTCGAAGATCAGGGCCGGGCCAATTTCGTGTTCGGTGAAGTTGAAGGCCCGCAGGATGCCGGGATGCTGGAGGGTTTCTAAAAGCTGAAACTCCCGCAGGGCGGCCCGTTCGATCATCTTGCGGTCATCGACCGTGGCCCCGGAACGGACCAGGTAAAGACGAACGCGGCGGCGGGAGTCGGAGACCTGGGAATGGACGGCCTGCCAGTCTTGGTAGCCGGGGCCTTCGCCCACGAGCTGCTCCAGGACGTAGTCGCTGACCTTGCGGTGCCGCTGCGATGGGCGGATGCCGGCTTGCTCCATGGCTTGGCTGACGATCCGGGCCGTGGAACGATCATGGATGCCCCTGGGTCTTGGATCGAGGCCAGGGCAATTACGTTCCATCACGGCGGCAAGGATGCCAGGCCGGGCTGGCTTGTCGCCTTCGGCCGCACGATCTCGCAGGCATACCCGTAGGCGGCCGTTGCCTTGTAACTCGCACGACAGGTCGGGGGCGGAACAGAAGACAAGGGCCTCAATGAACGGGGCGCGGCCCTTCTTCTGGAACGCCCTCTGCCGCTGAAGCAGCGAGGCGAGCTTCTTGGCCTTGAGGTTGGCGGCGATCAGTGGGCTGTCCACCGTGGAGAGCCTGCCATCGGTGTCCCATGTCCACGTGCCCGCATCCCCCAGCAGTCGGCCCAGGCGGCTCTTGATCTCGATGAGGAAGAAGCCCTGGGGCGTGAAAATCAATAGATCCACCTCATTGATGCTGCCATCGTCCGCGATGAACTCGAAGTTGGCCCAGGCACGGTAGGGATCGTGCGGCGGGAACTGCTGGCGGATAAACTCCAGCGCATCCCGTTCCCAGGGATACTTCGATTCGGTCACCGTGGTCCAGTTACCAGTGCTCATCGTGGGCTCGCTGCCGGTGTCGGATATATATCGTGTCAACGGGGACGTTTCGGACGACTGGGTGCCGCAGGCTTAGCGACCGACTGCTCGATCTGCTGGTTCACCTGTTCCAGCTCTTCCTGCTTGTACATCCGGTAACGGTTGGCCGGGTGCCGATATTCGATGATTTTTCCGGCGGCTCCCCAGGCCCTGACGGTATTTGGCGACACGCCTAGGAGCACCGCAGCTTCTTTTACCCGCAGATAACCTCGCGTTTTCAACATAACTTGGTCCTTTGACAGAGGGCAGGTCATTGTCTACACCTGAACCCTACCAACAATTACATCCGATCGCAATCACCCCCCCTGAAGAATCCTGCCTGGAATCTGAATCTTCCGTCGCCGGCCGAGAAAGGGGTTCCGATCGTACAAGCTGGAAGGCCTCGGAACCATCGTACCCCGGTACTTGGTCAGATCCCGGGCAACCTCTCCGAATTTTGTTCGCAAACCGGCCGGAGATGGGCTGAAACGGGGAACGGGGAGCGGGAAACCCAAATGCCGTCGTGGGGAACGAAGTCTCACCCAATCCGAAGAACCTCCTGAATCTCTGGCCGCCCGTATTCCGCCGCCCCAGTCACGACCCGCAGGTTCTCCGAAACCTGGATCTCGCCGCTGCCGTGGGTGTGGCCGTAGAGGACGGGCATGGGCATGGCGAGGCCGCACAGATTCAGCTATATTCGGGGCATGTATTTGGCGACCACATTTACCCGCTGAACGGTGTCCCATGGAGTGCAACCAAACGAAGAACCTCAACCAATGCACTTGCAGTTACGGCTCTTGCTCGCGTAAGGGGCTCTGCTGCGAATGCGTCAGCTATCATCTCAGTGCTGGGGAGTTGCCGGGTTGCTTCTTCCCGCCCGACGCCGAGCGCACCTACGACCGCTCGTTCGCACACTTCGCCCGTCTGGTGGCCAGCGGCAAGATCGGCTGAGAGTGGCGAAAGCCCGCAACAATTCGAGAAAATCATGTACCGTAGATTCGCTATTCTCGCCCTGCTGTTCTTCGCCGCACACTCGACCTTCGCCACCGACAACATGACGCGGACGGAATGGAAGGTCGATGGGGCCGCCCGCGAGGCGCTGGTCAATGCGCCCGCAATGGCCAAGACCGATCCCAGCCCAGTCGTGTTCGCTTTCCACGGCCACGGCGGCAACATGAAATATGCCGCGACCAAGTTCGCCTACCACAGGCACTGGCCGGAAGCCATCGTTATCTACATGCAGGGCTTGAACACACCGGGAGCGCTGACCGATCCACAAGGAAAGCTGCCCGGCTGGCAAAAAACCTTCGGCGACCAGGGCGACCGCGACCTGAAGTTCTTCGACGCCGTGTTGGCGACCCTGAAGAAGGACTACAAGGTCGATGAGAAGCGGATCTACGCCTCCGGGCACTCCAACGGCGGCGGCTTCACGTATTTGTTATGGGCGGCCCGTGGCGACGTGTTTGCGGCGGTCGCGCCCTGTGCGGCGGCGGCCAAACCCGAGTTCAAGCAACACATCAAACCCAAGCCCGTGCTGCACATGGCGGGCGAGAACGATCCACTCGTGAAGTTCGCCTGGCAGGAGCGGACCATCGAAGAAGTTCGGAAAATCAACGGCTGCGGGGAGGGCAAGCCCTGGGGCGAGCATTGTACCATGTATCCCTCCAAGGGCGGCACGCCGGTCGTGACGTACATCCACTCCGGTGGCCATCTGCTTCCCGACGAGGTGCCGCCCGTGATCGTCAAGTTCTTCAAGCAGTACGACAAGCCGTGACAGCAAAGCCATGCCCGACACCACCCGCCTCCAGCAGCAAATCCAATTCCTGACGGAGATCGACAAGCTCAAGAGGATTCTCCGCCGAACCTGGCTCCTGGACCAGTCCCGCTACGAGAATGACGCCGAGCACTCCTGGCACATCGCCATGGCGGCCATGCTCTTCCTGGAGTACGCCGACGATCCGAAAGTGGATGTGCTGCGAGTCATCAAGATGCTCCTGGTCCACGACTTGGTGGAGATCGACGCGGGCGACACCTACGCCTATGACGAGAAAGCCTGCCTGGACCAGGCTGAGCGGGAGCAGAAGGCGGCGGAACGAGTCTTTGGCCTGCTGCCGCCGGACCAAGCCACCGAGTTCCGAGGGTTGTGGGAGGAGTTTGAGGCCCGACAGACGCCCGAGGCCCGGTACGCTGCGGCACTGGACCGTTTCCAGCCTTTGCTGCACAATTACCTGACCAACGGGCGGGCGTGGCAGGACCATGCCGTCACGTCGGACCGGGTTTTCATCCGCAACCGACCCGTGGGCGAAGGTGCTCCGTTGCTGGGGCAGTACGCCGAGGACCTGATCCGCGATGCGGTGGCGAAGGGCTTTCTGACTGAATAGGACTGCTGGTTTTCGCATCCCACTATGGCCAACACCCCCATCACCATCCGCCTTCGCCACAGCCCTGGCTTCACGGCCTGGTCCCACGGCTGGGCTTATCTGGCTCCGTTCTCCGAGGACGGCGATTACCTGCGATGGGCGGTCACTCTGCCCAAAGCCGGTCCTCGCCACGTCTCCATCCGCTGGTCGGACCAGTCGAATACGATCCGTCTCGAAATCCCCGGAAGGAAGATCGGTGAGGCGGATCGCCAGTTCATCCGGGACCGAGTGCGATGGATGTTTCGGGCCGACGAGGATTTCACGGAGTTCTGGATGCTGTGCCGGGGACATGGCGTTCTACGGCACTGCAAAACGAACCAAACGGGCTCGTTGTTGCGATGCGCCACGGTCTTTGAAGACGTGGTGAAGACGATCTGCACGATCAACGCGCACTGGCGCAATACGAAGACGATGGTGTCGAACCTGTGCCGCATGTTCGGCGAAGCGTGCCCCGGTGATGGTGAGGCTTTCACATTTCCCGGCCCGGATTGCCTTGCTCGAGCTTCCGACCGCGAGTTGGAGGAGGCGAAGCTCGGCTTCCGTGCCCGGTACATCAGCGAGTTCGCTCGGCGGGTTGTGGACGGCGACCTGGACCTCGACGCCTGGTGCCAAGAGGAAGACACCGCTGCCTTGCGGGCCACGGTTCTCGACGTGAAGGGGATCGGCAATTACGCGGCTAACCACTTGCTGATGTTGCTGGGGCATTACGACCAGATCCCCTGTGACAGCGAGGTGCGGTCCTACCTGGGCATCTCCCCCAAAGCGTCCCAAAAGGAAGTCGAACGCGTGGCGGCGAAGCGGTATGGGCACTGGGGCCGGTTCGCCTATCTGGCATACAAGTTCGAGCGGGTATTCGCCGAGGAGAACTATGTGGATTGCTAGATCCGAAGCCGAAAATTGCGGGCAGTCCGTCGCGGACGTACAATAGTGGCCATCTGCGATAACGTGGCGTGTCTTAGATCACGTAATCTAAGCCACAAGCATTTCAGAAATTACCCTTGGGAGATTGCAATGTCGATGCGAACAACACTTGCGGTTGGAATCCTGCTAACGATGACAGGCGTAATTCACGCCCAATCCGATCTGGGAAGCTGGCAGAAGATTGTCGCAATCCGGGACGCCAAGACGCATGTCGTTCCACGAACTTGGACGCTGGACAAGTATCCCGATGCACCGACCCTGACACCGCACGCCAAGGTGACGATCTTGGACCAGGATGGGCCGGGCGTCGTGACATTCTTCCACGTATCCAACTATGCTGGCGGGGACGCAAGCCAACTCCACCTACGGGTCTGGTACGACCGTCAGGGGAAGCCCACCATCGACATGCCCCTGATGGACTTTCTGGGCGACATTCAGGGGGCGGCAAAGCCTTACCATACTATCTATTTCTCGCGGGTTCGGGCCTCTCACAACTTCAGATTGCCGATGCCGTTCCAGGAGCACATTCGGATCGAAGTGGAAAATCCGACCGACCACTACCTTATGGGATACATGGAGGTTCAGTGGGATGCGGTCAAGGCACTCCCGAAAGATTCTGGTTATCTGAGGGTCGTGTATCGACATGGGACTTTCAAATTTCCCCATGAAGAACTGGCACTCTGCGACATCCAATCAGCGGGTAGCATTGTTGCTCATTCGCTCCAGTTGGAGGGGGACCATCCATCGTGTGCTAATGGTGAGGGGATTTGCGAAGCAAACCACGAAATCTACTTGGATGGGGACAAGGAGCCGACCTGCGAGAGCCTCGGATGCGAGGATTTCTATGGTCACTCCTGGGGTTTCAAGGGAGTCGAGTCGGACTTCTACTGTGCCATCATTCGCCACGAAAAGACGCCTCACGGTGGAACCCTTGCCGCGATGGTCCGCACCCGCGACACGGACAAGATCGCTTTCAAGAAATCCTGCACGATTCGCCTGACCTATAAACACGACTTGGGTGAGCCGTACAACGCCAGCACCAGGAAGGGCAAGGCTCCTTCGCTCCAGCCCTTCGTCGGAGGCAAGAGCCTCGATGTCCCGTATCGTAGTTGCGTCTACTACTACTCGGCTCCGTGACCGAAAAACACCGCTACTACCGGCGCATGATCGGACGGCTTTGCCCCTTTCCGCTCCTGGCGGTCGATCTCGGCATGGATACAGCGGACGGCCAGCGGCACGGTGGCAAAGATGTAGTCCAGCCGCAGGCCATCGTTCTTCGGAAAAGCCAGCATCCGGTAGTCCCACCACGAGTACAACCGACCTTCGGGATGCTGCTGGCGATGAACATCAACAAGACCCCATGACAAAAGCTCCTCCAACGCAGCGCGGCTCGTCGGATGGTACAGGACCGACTCTTCCCATGCCACCGGATCGGCAACGTCCAACTCATCCCGTGCCACGTTGAAGTCGCCGCAGACGACCAGGGGTGTTTGGGGCGTGAAGTTCTTCTCCAGGAAGGCCCGCAGCCGCCGTAACCAGTCGAGCTTATACGCATAGTGTGCCGAGCCGACGACTTGGCCGTTGGGGATATAGGCACTGATGACCTGGATTTCGCCGACCTGGGCCGCGATGAACCGAGCCTGCGGGTCTTCTATGTCGTCATTCATGCCCTGCTGGACGTTTTGCGGTTCGATCCGGCTCAGGATGCCCACGCCATTGAACGTCGGTTGGCCATAAACCGCCGCATGGTAGCCCGCCTCCCGAATTGCATCGTAGGGAAATGCCGATTCCCTTGCCTTCAATTCCTGGAGGCACACGATGTCCGGCTGGGCCTTCTGAAGCCAATCCAGCAGCCGGTCCAAGCGGGCACGAACCGAGTTGACGTTCCAAGTAGCGATCTTCATGGTTCGGGTCGAAGCGGCAATGGGCACCTAATCGGACGATGCAGGTGATTCTACCCGCTCCGTGCGACCGCGAACATGCTTCGAGCCCTACGCGACCTCGAAGACCTGCCGAATCTCCGGCCGCCCATACTCGGCCGGCCCGGTCACAACCCGCAGGTTCTCGGCCACTTGAATCTCGCCGCCACCGTGGGTATGGCCGCAGAGGACGAGGATCTGGCATTTCGGGTACGATCTTGCCGCCTCCAGCAGAACATCGCCCACGGCCTTGCAGGAGAAGAAAGGCAGATAATCGTCGGCCGAGGGACGGCCTTCATGCCAGGCAGCCTCACGGAACGGCGGAATGTGGGTGGCGACGATGACTTGCGAATACTTCTCGGCCGCCAGAGTCAAGACGCTTTTCAAGTATCCGGCCGCCTCGTCGCCCAAGGCTTCAAGGGCTTTGCGTAGCGCGGGCTTGTCCAGCGTGTGGATGTCCCGCCAGTGCTTCAGCTCGTCGATCAGCAGGAAATCGTTTAGGATCACGTCAGAACCGTCGAGGTCGCCCAACCGACCATCCGCCCAACCGTCGTGGCCGACCAAGGCGGTGTTTGGCGTAAGCTCAACGACGCCGGCCTGGCTCAGGTAGACGAGGTTCTGGGTGACGACATAGCCAGCCTGGCGGCGTGTAGTGGAGATCGAACCCCGATAAAAGTCATGGTTGCCCAGTACAAAGTACACGGGCAGGCCGGTCAGCTCGGCCAGTACCGTCAAGGCCGTACCCAAGATGTGGCTCTCGGCGATGTCGCCCGTAACGACCAGCGCGTCGGCTTGCTCGCTGACGGCCTGGCAGAATCGCCGGCGAGCGGACTCCGTGGCATGATCGAGATGAATGTCGGTTGCCCAGGCGAGTTTCATGGATTACCAAATCGTCTTGTATGCGTGGAACTTCATGGTCAAGATCAGAGGATACCACGGAACGCGGCGGAAGTCATGGGATTGGCTGCTGTGCCCAAGTGCGCAAGGGCACCAGTAGCATTGCGGCAAGAAGAAGCGTCTGTTTCATGCTTTTCTCTTTCTTGGTTTTGCATTCAGGGCGGGCTTGGCGTTGGAATGCGGCACCCATGCGGCGGGTTGGGGATCGGTGACTTGCAACGGCGCAGTGTCGCCATATTCCTTCTGGGTCTTCTCCAGTAAATCGGTCAGTTCCTTGATTCTGTCCGCGGATTCCAGCTTGCCGGCGAGGTCTGCCATCTCATGCGGGTCGGCTTGCAGGTCAAAGAGTTGGGTTTTGTTGATAAGCGGATACCGGATCAACTTCCAGCGGTCGTCGCGGATGGAACGCTGGCAAGTCTTGTAGGCCGTGAACAGGCAGTCGCGCACATTCGCTTGGCGGCCCTTGATGACCGGTGCAAGGCTCTTGGCATCGAGCCCCGGCGGCACGGCGATACCGGCCATGTCGCAAAGAGTCGGATAGACATCGTACAAGTAGGCAAACGCCTTGGTTTCGCCCTTTGAGATACCCGGCCCGGCGAAGATCAACGGAACATGCATGCCGCCAAACTCGTAAAGGTTCTGCTTGCCGAGCAACCCGTGTTCGCCCAACGACAGCCCGTTGTCGCCGGCCACGGCGAAGATCGTGTTATCATACTGACCGGCTTGTTTCAGCGCGTCGATAATGCGACCGGCCTGTTCGTCGAAATAAGAGGTGGAAGCGTAATACCGGGCGAGTTTGCCTGTGACACTTTCCTTCGTGCGGGGCCACGGCAGCGTCTGCTCGTCGCGGACGGTCATCTCGCCGTTGTTGAAGGGATGGAACGGCAGAAAGTTGGCCGGCAAGGAAATGTTCGCAGGGTTATACATCCGGTAAAACCGCTCGGTTGCATATTGCGGGTCGTGTGGCTCATGCGGGGCGAAATAGAGGAACAGCGGGTTCTTGCGGGCATTTTTCTTGATAAATGCGATGATGTTGTTGGCGTTGCCTTCGGAGGTCTTGCCGTCGAGATGCTGATCGAAATGCACGTCAAGGGTATTTGGATTATTGCCGAACTTGCCGCTGCGGATCGAGGCGTACTTGGCAGCCTGGATTGTCTGCGCGAACGTCGGGGTGCTGCGGTTCGCCCGCAGATAACTCTGCCCGGTCTGAATCATCGTCCGGCTCGGAGTGCAAACCGCGCCGCTGTTCGAGCCGAGCACGTAGGCATTGCGGAAAATGAACCCGTGTTCGAGCAGTTTGTCGAGGTGCGGCGTTTTGACGACGGGATGGCCGAGTACGCCAAGGCAATCGGGTCGCAGATCATCCGCGAGAAGGAAGACGATGTTCAGCTTTGGCGAGTCAGCGGCATGTAGCATGGCCAGCGGCACTAGCAGCAGTGCCGCAAAGGCGATGATTTGTTGTAGTATCTTCATTTCGACTTTCCTCGTTGGTGACTTTCGACTCCATCGGCATCTACTTCTTGAGTGTCTTGTTGAGTGCTGGTTCACCGAACTGCTTCCGGTACTGCACCTTGAACGGATTCTCCTTCGGCGCAGTTTTGTATGCCTGCTCGTTTTCCATGCATGGCAACACTTCGGCCCACCACGCATCGTACGCCTTGTTCAGTTTCTCAACCACTTCCTTATGCTGATTAGCAATATCGATCTTCTCGCCCGGATCGGCCTTCAGATCATACAGACTTGCCCGGCCGCACTGTAGGTATTGCTTCCATCGCACACTACACGCTCCATTCTTCTGAGGAGCTGTCCCTGTATTCCAACGGCCGACATGCGTGAAAAGCATTCTGTCGTCGTGCCACACGGCCTGCGGGTTCTCCAGTAACGGAACCAGGCTGAACCCATCCAGCTTCTTTGCGACGTCACCCGGCATTTTCGCCCCGGCCAGTTCCGCGAAGGTCGGGAAGAAATCAAGGTGGGCAGTCAGCTTGTCGCAGGCCGCATGCTTGAGCATTCCTGGCCAGCGCCAGAGCGACATCGCACGCGTCCCGCCGTTGAATGCCGAGCCCTTTTTCCCGCGAATGCCGGCATTAAATCCCCCGCCCGTTCCGCCATTATCGTTCAGGAAAACGACAAGAGTATGGTTGTCGATGCCCAGTTCTTTCAGCTTCGTCATAAGCTTGCCGACATTGTCGTCTATGTTGGTGATCATTCCGTAAAATCTTGCCGTCTGATCATCCCCCTTGCCTGCATACATCTTGATGTATTCTTCAGGACACTGGAGCGGCCCATGAGGAGCGTTGGTAGGAATATACGTGAAGAAAGGCTGCTTCCCCTGCGAGGAGGTTTCAATCCACTTCATGGCCTGCCCGAAGAAGACATCCGTGCAATAGCCTTTCGTCTTCTCGAACTTGCCGTTGTGCTTGATGGCCGGACTGAAATAGGTATTGCCGGGCGCGTCCCCGCAGGTGCCGGGATACGTTTGACCGATCCCGCCTCCACCATGAATGAACACCTCGTCAAACCCTCGCTTGTCCGGCTGATATTCATCCTCATCGCCCAGATGCCACTTGCCGAATATGCCCGTTGAGTAACCGGCTGACTTCAGCACCTGGGCAATCGTGGTAGATTTCAAACTCATGCGATCTCGCTCATAAATGGTGTGGGTCACGCCATTCATGAATTCATGCTTGCCGCTCATGATCGAGGACCGTGTCGGCGAACAGGTTGGGCTTACATGGAAATCCTCGAAGTGAACGCCCTCGTCGTACATTTTGTCCAGGTTTGGCGTTTTGATGACCTTATTGCCATTCCGTCCAAGATCACCGTACCCCTGGTCATCGGTAAGAATCACGATGATGTTCGGTTTAAGTCCGGTGAGTGTTCGTTGTTCACTATGCGGTTTTTCCGGCGGTGTGTCGGCGGCGTGAAGCGCGGCCATCGGCATCACCACTAACGCGGTCATCCCGCATAACATAATAAATCGATTCTTCATCTGCGTATCTCCCTTTTTTGGAGTGTAATTTCATTTTGGACTGGCACTCTTCATAATGCAATCAACCATCAGCTTGGGATCGACCAGGCCGTGCGGATGGTGAGGATCTTTCACTACCAGAGGATACCACGGCACTTGGCGGAAGTCATGGGATTGGTTGCTGTGCCCGAGTGCGCAGCCGTTGCACACCCTCGAAACGACTAATCCACATTTCTCACCGACGAGTTTCCGCCAAGCGCGATTAGCGTCTTAGCCCGCTCAAGTCGAAAACGGATTCCTTGTTCTCTTGGAGCAGATCTTCCATCGAGAGCACCTTGCGGCGGGCGGCCGCTTCTCGACCGAGCACGGCCGTCAGCACATCGTCAACTGCGTTGGACACGGTCGGGTTGTCGCACCGACTTTGCAGCACGTTGTCATAGAACGTGCTGATGTTCCGGATCGCGCCCTGGTCATAAAGGCTCACGATATTCCTCGCGCCGTAGTGCTTGGGACCGCCATGCAAGTAGGACTTGCCACGGTAGTTGACGACCGCAGTAGCCGTCTCGCCGTATGCCTTCAGGTCCAATGCCCAATCCTCTTGATTGCTCAACGACTGTCCGACATGCGTCCACAGGAGACCGTCGTCGAACTCATAGGTCAGATGATAGACCTCGCGAAAATCGTCACGCGGATTGCGCCGGCAAACACGGCAATGACCACTGGCGCGAACCGGGCGGCGGCCGACGAGCCAGAGAACGGCGTTGATAATGTGGATATTGTTCTCGGTGATCACGTCGCCCGACAGCGCGATCGTCGACAACCAGCAGCCAGCCCGCAACCGGTCTTCCTGCCCGTTCACACGCGGCTCGGACCAGGGAGGCGAAATGCCCATGCTCTCGATATGCATGAGCCGGCCGACACCGCCTTCATGGACCCGCCGCACCACCTCGATGTTCACTGGATCGGTGGCCATCTGGTAATCGACCAGGTAGCATAGCTTCTTCTGCGTCGCTAGTTTGCCCGCCGCCTGGACGGCCAATGCGCTGGGGACGTCAATCGCCACCGGCTTGGCGGCGTAAACGTGGCAGCCGGCGTCGATCGCCGCGCGGGCGTGCACGGCGTGGAATCGCGGAATGTTCACGACGGCCACGGCTTCCAAGCCGCTTTGCAATAGGCGTTTGTAGCCCTCCAGGCCAGAGAACCGCCTCGTTTTTTCCACTCCAAGCCGGTTACCGACCTGCTGCGCGGACTGGTCGAAGTAATCGGCTACGGCATGCAACTCATAGCCGCCGTGCTGTTTGAATAACTCGGCCAGCCACGGCCCGCGTCCGCCGCAGCCGATCAGACCAAGCTTGATCTTACGCGACAGCGGTCTCGGCTTGGCGACGACAACCCTTTCATCGGCGGCTGGCACCGATGTGCCCAACAGAGTCGTCGAGACCCCGCCAGCCAGCGCACAGCCCAAAAAGACGCGACGGGAAGAACGATAGGACATTAACGGGTACTCCTTGACAAGGTTCCATCTGGATAGCCTCTCATTTCGACTACACTCGGGTATGCTCCGAGCGGCAATCGTCTCTCTATGTTAACAGAGTGTTTCGCGACCTTCCAGCGGGCAAGCCCAGGAGAACTGCAATGTCAGTGTGTGCTGATAAATCCGACACATTTTCGGTGGCATCTTGCACCCGCAGTGGCGGTAGACTAAACTAGCCACGGTCAGGAGAGTTCAAGCAAGGCTTTGGTTGAAAGGGCAGACCGATGCGATTGTTTGGCTTGACTGTTGTAATCGTATTCAGGGATCGTCCGACGCTTGCACCGGGGCGGCGGGGGATCAAAATCTCGATCAGCTCATCGCGCAGGTTACACCACTCATGACTCGACGTCCCATCCATCCGTGGATTTTCATGGTCCTCATCCTGCCGTTTGGGATGATGTCGGGCTATCTCACGGTTGCCGTTGCCTACCTGCTGACCAAGGCCGGCGTTTCGGTTGAGCATGTCGCTGGGCTAATTGCGATCAGTTTCATTCCGCATACGTGGAAGTTCCTGTGGGCACCGGTCGCCGACACAACACTCGGCCGCAAGACGTGGTACGTGATCGCGTGCGTGCTAAGTGCGGTCGGATTCTGGGCGATGGGGGCATTTCCGGCTACGCGAGCGGGCCTTGCTGCGCTCACCGTTGTCGTCGTGGTTGCCAATATCGCGGTGACATTCCTCGGCATGTCGGTCGAGAGCCTCATGGCCTACGAGACGCCGGATGACGAAAAGGGTCGCGCCGGTGGCTGGTTTCAGGCAGGCAATCTCGGCGGTGGCGGCCTCGGCGGCGGCGCGGGATTGTGGTTAGCGCAGCATCTGACCTCGCCGTGGATGGCGGGTGCTGTGCTCGGTCTGGTGTGCCTCCTCTGCTGCATTGCCCTGTTTTTCATTGAGGAGCCGATGGCCTCGCACCGGCACGAGAACCTTGGCAAGAGTCTTTTTCACGTCGTCATCGACCTGTGGAACACGTCTAAATCGCGGACAGGCGCGATCGCGTTGTTTCTCTGCTTCCTGCCGATCGGTTCAGGCGCGGCGGGGGGGTTGTGGTCGGCAGTCGCGGGCGATTGGAATGCGTCGGCCGACACGGTGGCACTCGTCACGGGTGTGATCGGTGGGCTGGTATCTGCGGTCGGCTGCGTGATCGGCGGCTGGCTGTGCGATCGCATGAACCGCAAATGTGCGTACATGCTCTATGGCGTGCTGCAGGCAATGTGCGCCGTGGCCATGGCGATCTCGCCGCGCACCGAGACCACGTACATCATTTTCACCATGATCTATGCCTTCATCACTGGACTCACATACGCCGGCTTCTCGGCGTTCGTGCTCGAAGCGATGGGCATGGGGGCCGCAGCCACCAAGTACAGCCTGTTTGCATCGCTGTCGAACATGCCGATCGCTTACATGACCTCAATCAACGGTTGGGCGCACGGATACTGGGGTGCTGCCGGCATGCTCTTCACCGAAGCCGTCGTGGGTGTGGTCGGTTTGGTTCTCTTTCTCGGTGTGCTTGTGGTGCTGCCAGCACGGAAACGCACGTCTCAGAGTACCTAACGCCGCTCTGCCGAAGACCGACCTTTCAATTCCAAAGACCATCGTGACCGAATGAATAACCTGACTTGCAAAGGACGAATCCTATCGAGCATCCTTGCGGTCGCACTGGCCGGGCGGCAATCGAGATACGGGTGACACCAGGTGCTTCGAGCAAGCAGCAACTGGCGGCCAAGGAAGTACGCCGATAGACGACACGCATGGTGCTGCTACAGCTCCATGACAGGCCGCACCAGCCCCATGAACGCGAACGCCGTAATCACCATACTGTGAGAGATCGTCCCGTTACGGATCAATTCGGGGATGTCTTCCTGCGGGCGTTCCAGCACGTCGATGCACTCGAAGGCGTCAAGTTCCGTTTTGCCCGTGTTTTGGCAACCTTCGGCGGCAAAAAGATACAAGTAGTTGTTCTGGACGGCAGGATTGGGCAGTACCCGTGCCAGGAATCGGATTTTCTCAGCCACATAGCCCGTTTCTTCCCGAAGTTCCCGCGCGGCGGCTGCTTCAGGCGTTTCGCCCTCGTCGATCATCCCACCAGGAATTTCCATCGTCACATCTTGGATGCCATGCCGAAACTGGCGGATCAGCACGACGTTGCCCTCCGCCGTGACAGGAACCACGTTCACCCAGGAAACGGTGTCGATGACGATGAAATCCCGTTCCTGGCCGCTTGGCTCAAATCGGTACAGATCGTGGCGCAAACGAAAGATATGGTGGTCGGAAATATCGTGGCTGCGGAGGAAAGTCCAATTACGGTTGGGCATCGCTCTTTTTCTCCATGGGAATGACCGTGACGTGGCCGTTGTTCTCTAAAACGGCAAACCGCACTTCCCTCTTCCCCCGCACACCCTGCGGCCCGAAGTGATGCCTTCAGTTCGTGCATTGTCATCTGAACGCTTTTCAAGGCCCTCGGATATATTTTGCCGTCGTGAATCAGGATAACGGGCCTACCCTCAATGAGTGCTTCCAGCCATTTGCTGCGATACGTCAGCCAACCGACAATCCAGTTCAAGCCGACCAGCGTGGTGGCAAGGATTAGGCCGCCGGTGATACTGTTGTCGCCACCATTCATGGCGTTTTGGACGGCATTACTCAAAACGAGCAGCAGTACCAGATCAAAGGGTGCTAATTGCCCGACTTGACGCTTTCCTGTAAGGCGCAACAGTATAAGCAGGAAAACGTAGACGACGACTGCTCGCACAATAAAATGCGACCAATGCGGAAGTTCAATAGTCCACATCCGAATCTCGCTCCATTCAATCTAGTAAAATGTGGTTCTCAACGGCATCCGGACACTCATTCACCGTCAGGCTAGGAAAGTATGACGTATTCCCCGGCATAACGCCAGTATGCGCCAAAGCACGCCCCCGGATACCTAAATAAAAGGGTTAAACGTGTCATTATCTATGTTTGCGGACTGGCTAGCTGTTGGACGGTCGTTTTCAACAGCATTTGGCAGGCAAATGCCCGTTTCGACACCCAGTAGGTCGGCAATCATTTTCCAGGCGACTGGAATATCTGCTAGCTGCATCGGATGTCGCGTGAGTGGCGCGTAACTCATGGTTAGCTGCCTTACCTATTGGCGGCCCATTTAGATAATGTTTTCAAATCCTGTTCTTCGCCAAATTAGCGGGAATCAGGGTTTTCGTTGCGCCTTTGCATGTTGTGAAGGCGGTGTTTGTTCGCTCTCGCGGTGGTCGCGGGGCGGTTCACGTTTCTCTCCATCGTGGCCGCCCCGAGGGGCGGTCCCAACTCACTAGGCCGATATTCCGCAACCTGGTGAGCGTTGCAACCCGGGACCGGGGAGGC
>JBAWVO010000004.1:0-54338 GCA_037147235.1 Planctomycetota bacterium
CAGTGAAGTCATAGCACAATACCCGATTTGATACAATGCCAGAAGGACACAAGGTATTTTCCTGGCCAGGCTGAATCAGTCGTGGCAGACTTCCAATTGCCGCAACCGTTCAGTGATCCGAGAAGAACTCGCTCATTTCCCGGGATCTTATTAACCTTTGGGAACTGTGACCGACGCCGGCAATCGGCAACAGGCGTGTGTTTGACGAATGGTACTTGGTCTTCAGGAACTCAACGAAGTATTTCAGTCTCGTGTAGCGATTCGGTCCTTGGGTGTTGGCGGAACGACCTTGGTCCAAATAGTCTGATGTCGTGTCCAAGGTGCCTACTGCGAAGACGATGTTGCGGTCAAGAAACTTGTTGACCATCTGGGTATGATCTGCCACGGGATGTCCAACCATCCGTTCGAGAAGGGGCGTAGGACTTAATCCGTAGGGATACTCATTGTACCCGTGAGCACCGGAAGGTATCGAGAAAGAAAGCCTTCCTTCCTTGCCGACTTCTGGACGCAGTTCGCTGGGATACAAAACCGACGAGGGCGCGAGCGCAACGAAACGGAAGCGTACTCCTGGCACTTTGGCAGCGATCGAACTCAGTACCGAATAACGATCCACAAATTGCGCGCCCGCCGAGTGGCCTATCAGCGTGATTCTCTTGAGTCGCGGGTAAGTCTCGGTCAGGTCAAGGAGGATGCGATCCATTGCCCCAAAGGAGCTGAGCTTGTTGTTCGGGTCGTCAGGATTCAGCCCGCCAAAGTCACCATGCTTCCAACGAGAGCCGAACAGTGCCAGTCGCTGCACTTTTCTTGGGGCGGAATCATGATCGTCAAAGCCCACGAAAATCAGGGCGACCTTGGTGAAGAGGAGTTTCCGCTCAAGGACGCGCTGCGCCGGCAGATAATAGTTGTCCGGGTTCCGCAAGACTCCGTGAATCATGACGACCGCATGCGTCACCGTTACGGGATAAGCGATCCTGTGGCGGTTGCTGTAGCCCCGCAGGACCAGGTTGTCATCCATCGGAAAAACAGCTTCAGAATCTGCGAGGATATTCTTATCACTGTCGTTCTTGGCAGGCGATGTCTGAGCGTTAGCCGCGCCCAGCACGCCCAATACCAAGGCGACCACCACGCACGGAAGTGCCGACCGTTGGAGCATGATCCGTATCCTCTTCAGAAGGTTGACGATGACTACCATCAGCGCCGCATTTCTATTTCAATCTTGATAGGGTAGATCATCCCCCAGTCCCGCCTCCGCTCGTACGATTCCAGGGCCGTAGCCAAGGATGGTTTGACCCGGTCGTCAAACCGTACCTTGCCGTCAACCCTGACCACGACACGTTTCAAGATGTTCACCATCCGAGGGTGAAGCCAGAGGGTGAAACGGGCCACGTTCCGCGTAGTGATGGCAATTGTGTTGTCGCCATGATTAACGGCGTCGATCATCGCGCCACGGTGGTTGTTCTGCCGATGCTCCAATCGCCAACTATCGAAGTCGTCATTGCCGTGGGAGACCAGTTCGTCGTATTTCAGTTCTCCCTTGGTGGTCTCGTTAAGGGTCAACCAGCGGTTGTGGCTGACGGAAAAACAGCAGAACTCCTTGAACCCCTCAGGCGAAGCCAAGGTCACATGGGAGTAATACGGGTCACGACGCAGGTCTCGGGTTGAGGCAAAGTATTCGGCGACCTTCTCCCGGCCATAGCCGAACCCGTGGTTCCCGTGATGTTCCAGGTAAACGTGGTCGAGTTTCTCGCGGCTGAGAATCTTATCCGTCCAGCGACCGTATTCCACGTCGGTATAGTGCCAGCGTACGCCACGCGCGGCGTCGTGGGCACCCTGGATGATGCACAGCGGCGTACCGCGTATTACGGGCCAATAGCCAAGCGACCAGGAGCCGGAGTTGACGACTATGGCCGCAAAACGGTCGGGTTGCCGCAGGGCATGGTGGTACGCCCCAAATCCACCCATCGAATGGCCGAGTAGGAATACACGGTTCGCGTCAATGTTGAAGCGGTTCTTGCACTCCACGATCACATCGGCCAGGTATTCGTCCGCATCCCGGAGGCACCAGCGGTAATAGGATTTGCGATTCCAGGGAGCCGAAGGTCCAACGGTAATCATATCCGTCGCCGCCAACATATCGCCCGAAGCACTGCTGTGGCTCGGCGTATCGCTATCGGGAAACCGCAGAGTCGCTTGCGGAGCCCGCTGCGAGGTGGCGGCCCCGCCGCCGTGCAGGAACACGATGAGCCCGGTAGGTCGGTCCGCCCGGTAATCTTTCGGCACAACGAAGTAGAGCAGATCCTCGGGATGCTTCTTGCGAAAATCCGCTAAAGCGAAGTGTTCCTCGCCGTGGTAGCCCGGCTTGACAGAACGGTAAGTCTGCTTGCCAAGCGACTGAAGCACTGGATCAATCTCGCCCTCGTAACCGACCAGCCGCGCCAAAAGGTTCTGGCGTTCTGCTCGACTTTCGCTTGTCAGGTACGCCCGGCAGAGCTTGACGGCGGCATTTTGATCCAGTGCCCATGTGCTGGGTACGCAGACCAATCCCACAAGGGCGAACAGAGTCCAATACACCAGGGTGCCACACTTCATCCCGTCGCCTTATTCTTCGTCATCATGAATTCGGGGTGAGCTCGGAGGGCAGTATACACAACTACCGTTTTGAGACATAGTCTTGTTCTTGGTGGGGTTGCGGTTATGGCGGCTCCTTCAGTTGTGGCACACGGATCATGTTTGCTCCTTGATTTTTGATTCCTTGATTATACTTTGAACAGAATTTGTTTGCAGTTTCAATGCAGTCCGAGCGACACGAACAAACGCTTCCAAGGCGACCGGGTCTTTGATTCCCGGCTGTGATTCTACGCCGCTGGCCGTATCAACGGCACGAACGCCAGTGGCTTGTATCGCGTCGGCCACGTTTTCCGCTTTCAACCCGCCCGCGAGTACCAATATGGGGGTTGCTTGCTTTTCACGGAATTCCTTTACAAGAGACCAGTCGGCCAGCTTGCCACTCCCGCCGAAGCCGCGGGTCCGAGGTGAGTCGAAGAGGATCATCCGTGGCAGGCAACCGAGGGACCGACAGGTTTCGAGATAGTCGAGCACCGTGCGCATGCCTTCAGAGCCGGCGGCCCGAAATGCCTTCATTACCGGCCGGCCACCGAGGGCCGACAGCAACTCGGGCGGCTCGTCGCCGTGAAGTTGAATCAGATCGAGCCCCAAGGCATCGTAAGTCCGACCAATCTCGACGGGCGTGGCGTTGACAAATAACCCAACCTTGATGATCTCGGCGGGCAACTCGGCGATAATCGCCCGCGCGCGATCATGATCGATCGCCCGCGGACTCTGCGGATAGAAATTCAGCCCGATGGCATCGGCACCCGCTTCGGCAGTCGCTCGAGCGTCTTCCGGTCGCGTGATACCGCAAATTTTGATGGTGAACATGAAAGTTATTCCTTCGGCAGGATGCCTTGGACGATACTCCGTAGCCGCTCGGGAGCAACGATCCGCACGTGGTTCTTCTTGCCGATCGAGATCAAGCCGGCATCGATCAGGCGGCGAAAGGTTCGCGAGAAAGTTTCGCTGGTCAAATTGAGATGGCTGGCGACATACCGCTTGAGGCTGGGCAAGGCCACTTCGCCATCCGCAGCCCGCGGCGCATCAAGCAGGTAGTTGGCAATTCGGCCGGCGGCATCACGAAGTACGACATCTTCCAAAAGCCCGACGAGATGCTTGACCCAAAGCGACAAGCCGGAAAGCATTCCCAGGCAGAGTGGGTGGTCTTCTTCGAGTGCCTTGCGAAAAAACGCCTGGGGCAGCAGGGCACAAAGTGTCGCCTCGACGGCTTCGGCTGATGCCGGCACTTTGAATCCGCCTAAGGCCGCCACCTCGGCGAAAGTACCGCCCGCCTCGATGATGTGCAGCACATGCTCTTTTCCCCCTGCCCCCGTCTTGAAAACGCGAACCATCCCCTTGCCGACCACGTAAACGCCCGGACAGTCTTCGTTTTCACGAAAGATCATCTGGCCTTTGCGGAACTTCGCCAACCGAGCCATCGCCGCCAACCGCTGGAAGCTTTTCGCGGGAATGGCCGTGAATAAACGACAATCGGCGAGGATTTCTATGACACTCAGCATTTGCGAAAAATCTTTCCGAATCTTGATCTGGATCAATTGCGGCAATGTGCTACAACGGTATTATAAGGTAGTGATTGACGAAACCATAGCTTTATATCAACGGAATGAATTCCGTTCTACGAACCTGTAACGGAATAAATTCCGTTCTACGAACAAGGATTTCTTATTATGTTTTGTTATCAATGTGAACAGACCTCCAAGGGTACCGGGTGCCAACAGATCGGCGTTTGTGGCAAGGAGCCGGAGACCGCCGCCCTACAGGATCTCTTGGTTCATGCCACCAAGGGGTTGTCGATGTACGCTCACCGAGCGGCCCAACTTGGCGTTCGCGATGTGCAGGTCGATCGCACGATGCTCGAAGGCCTGTTCGCCACGGTGACCAATGTCGATTTCGACCCAGCCAGGGTCGAAGAGCACCTGACCCAGGCCGCGGCCGCTCGCGACAAGGCCCGAGAACTCTACGAAGCCGCCTGTGCCCAATCGGACAAAACACCGGAGAAACTGTCCGGTCCCGCCGCATGGCAGCCGGCGGCCGACCGCGCGGGCTTGGTCCGGCAGGGCGAAGAGGTGGGGGTTCCCAAGTTTCAGGCAACCCACGGGACCGACATTGCCGGCCTGTTGGAGCTGGCTCTTTATGGACTGAAAGGGGCCGCGGCCTACGCCGATCACGCCCGGGCACTGGACTACGAAGATGTCAGTCTTTATGCCCAATTCCACGAGGCCCTCGATTTCCTCGCCAGTCAGCCGACCGATGTGGACGCGATCCTTGGCTGGGTATTGAAGACCGGTGCGCTGAACTTGAAGGTCATGGAGTTGCTCGATAAGGCGAACACCGAGACTTACGGCCATCCCGAACCGACCGTGGTCAATGTTCGACCCGTCAAGGGGAAGGCGATTCTCGTCTCCGGTCACGATCTGAAAGATTTGGAAGACCTGCTCAAGCAGAGCGAAGGGAAAGGCGTGAATGTTTACACGCACGGCGAGATGCTTCCCTGTCTTGCCTATCCGGGCCTGAAGAAGTACAAGCACTTGGTGGGCAACTACGGCGGGGCATGGCAGAACCAAGCGGCCGAGTTTGAAGCCTTCCCCGGCTCGATCCTGATGACGACCAACTGCATCCAGAAACCGCGGGAAACCTATAAGGGCCGCATCTTCACCAGTGGGCTGGTCGCCTGGCCGGACGTGCAGCATGTGGGCCGTGATCGCGACTTTTCGCCAGTCATTGAGTCGGCACTGGCTGCTCCCGGCTTCATGGCCGATGCCCCGCCGAAGACGATCACCATTGGTTTCGGCCGCAATGCCGTACTGGGCGTGGCCGATAAGGTTATCGACGCCGTCAAGGCGGGACAGATCCGCCATTTCTTCCTTGTCGGCGGTTGCGATGGAGCGAAGTCCGGGCGGAACTACTTCACGGAATTGGCTCAGAAGCTGCCGAACGATTGCGTGATCCTCACGCTGGCCTGCGGCAAGTATCGCTTCAATAAGCTGGAATTCGGCGACATCGGCGGCATTCCCCGCCTGTTGGACATCGGTCAGTGTAACGATGCCTATTCCGCAATCCAGATTGCCGTGGCACTGGCCGGCGCGTTCAATTGCGGCGTAAACGACCTGCCGCTGTCGATGGTGCTGAGTTGGTACGAGCAGAAAGCGGTTGCTATTTTGCTGACATTGCTTCACCTCGGCATCAAGAACATCCGCCTGGGCCCCAGCTTGCCCGCGTTCGTCACGCCCAGCGTGCTGAATGTGCTGATCGAGAAGTTCAACATCAAGCCGATCACCACGGCCGATGCGGACATCGCGGCGATTTTGGGAACCGCAGTGTGAGGCGGGGAATGCTAAAGACTCTCGCCACACTGCTTTTTCTACGATTCCTCGCACCCGTTTGGCGGCTGCCCTGCTTTCTCATGCTGGGCATCACCGCCGGCATGGCGTTTTTCGTGATTCATGTCTCCCGCGCAGCGTCCTACATGAGCGACGAGCCGGAGACGTGCATGAACTGCCACGTGATGACGACGCAATATCTTACCTGGCAGCACAGCAGCCACGCTCGCGTGGCTACCTGTACCGATTGCCATGTGCCGCATGATAACCTCTTCCACAAGTTCAGCTTCAAGGCCCAAGACGGCCTGTGGCATTCCACGGTCTTCACCGCAGGATGGGAGCCGCAGGTCATCCGGATTTCCGAGCGGGCAAAGCCGGTCGTACAGGCCAATTGTCAGCGATGCCATAGCCATGTGGTGGAAGAGGTGGCAGTTTCAGTTCACGGTGCCGACCCCAATCGCCACTGCTGGGATTGCCACAGGGAAACACCGCATGGCGCAGTCCGCAGCCTTTCGGCGGCCCCCACGGTCTTTCAACCACGATTGCCCGACGCTGCCCAATTCAACCAAGATCCCGCCGTCGGTGGCCGACCGCCACGCCCCGAGAATAAACCTAAAAGGAACCTATTATGACGACATCCCCTTATGTCTCACCCGATACCCCTCAGCCTGTTTCAACCCGCGCGTGGCTCGGTTGGCTGCTCCTGTTGGTTGCCGCTGGTGCGACGTTCGGCCTGGGAATCATGGCTGCGTCAATCTTGCACCGCCGTGAGGAAGCGGCGCAGAAGGCTCCCTTGCGGCCCATCGACGAGATGGAAATGGATGCCGCGCGCTGGGGCGAGAGCTACCCACGCGAATACGACAGCTACAAGCGGATGCAAGACAGTTCGCCGGCCACAAAGACCAAATACGGCGGAGCCACGCAGCGAGATTACCTCGAAGAATCGCCTGCCAACGTAATTCTTTTCGGTGGCTTCGGTTTCGGCAAGGACTACCGCCAGGCCCGGGGACACGCGCACGCCATCGAAGACGTCACCAACACGTTGCGCATGAAAACCGAAGACGCCAACCACAACCTGGTGCTCGATGCCAAGAAACCGGCCACTTGCTGGACCTGCAAAAGCCCCGACGTGCCTCGAATGATGAAAAAGATGGGCGGTCCTGAAAACTTCTATGCAGCCAAGTTCGTCGATCTGAAGGATGAGATCAAGCACCCCATCGGCTGCTACGATTGCCACGAGGCGAACACGATGAAGCTCCAGATCACACGGCCGGCTCTCTTAGAGGCCCTCAAGCGGCGCGATCCGAACTTTGACATCGAAAAAGTCTCGCACCAAGAGATGCGAAGCCTCGTCTGCGCGCAGTGTCATGTCGAGTATTATTTCAAAGGCAAAGGCAACTATCTGACCTTCCCTTGGGATAAAGGATTCACGCCCGACAAGATGGAAGAGTACTTTGACGAAAAGAACTTTGACGGCCAAGGATTTGCCGATTTCACCAATGCGATAAGTAAGACCAGAATCGTTAAAATTCGCCACCCGGACTATGAACTTTACAGCACGGGCATACATGCCTACCGCAACGTAGCTTGCGCCGACTGTCACATGCCCTATCGCACGGAAGGGGGCGTAAAGTTCACGGACCACCATCTGCAAAGCCCCTTGCACAACATTTCTAATTCGTGTGCCGTCTGCCATCGCTGGAGCGAGCAGGATATTCGCAGCCGTGTGGAATCGATTCAGGACAAGGTCCGCGAAGCCCGTAACCGGGCGGAAGACGCCCTGGCCAAGGCCCACCTTGATGTCGCTGCGGCGATGGAGGCCGGGGCGATGGACGAAGAACTTGCCGTAGCACGGCAGCAGATTCGCCATGCCCAGTTGAAGTGGGACTACATCGCCGCCTCCAACGGCATGGGTTTTCATTCGCCGGCCGAGGCATTGCGAATCCTCACCGGTGCGGTCGATCTGGCCGGCCAGGCGAGATTGGATTGTGCTCGGATTCTCGCCCGGCATGGCTACACGCAGCCGATTGCCTACCCGGACTTCAGCACCAAGGAGAATGCCTTGATGCTAGTCAAGGCGTTCGCGTCTGGGAAACCGCCGAAGTTGCTGGGGGGAGCCGAGAAGCCGGTGGCGGCTGGGAAGTAAGGCCTTTTTGGCCAAGGTTCTAGGGGGAACAAAGGGGGCTGGAGTGAATGGGACACAACGCCGTTGGCGTTGGAGGATATTGGCGGACTGGGGAAGAGTGCGATCTGACCCCACTCGGATCCTATCTTGACCCACCCGAGAATCGCGATCTATTTTTTAGCCCAGCGACGGAGAACTTCGATGGCAGCTTCCCGAAAGAACTTTTCGCTCGGCTGCTCTTTGGTCGCCTGGGCCAGCAGTCGCACGGCATCCTCATAGCGGCCGCTGCGACAGAGATGTTCGCTCCACTGGCGTAAAAGCTGTATGTAGTTGGATCGAAAGGCTTCGTAGCTGGCATCGGTCGCCAGGCCCAGGCGAAGCAACTCGGCCGCCTTTTCATATTCGCCCGATGTGCCCAGGTCGATGGCCCAGTTATTGATCGTGGCGAGAAAATTGCCTTTGGCGGTTGCGTTTTCCGGATCGAGCCGCACGGCTTTGGCATTGGCCGCAGCCGCATCGGCAAAGTGTTTTTCCGCCAGCAGATCGACGCCGCGGTTGTAATAGATCGTCGCCACCAACTCCACCTCCGAGACCTGTCGCAATGATCGCCGGTCATTCGCCGCATTGCGGGCCAGTGATTGTTTGGCCAGTTCGGCCTGGGCCATGGTCTCTTGTTCCGGTAGCGTTAGGTTGCCAGCCTGCCGGGAAGTTGCCTCACTCGGCCTGTCGAGCAGCGTAAACCACCGCGGGCAAGTCGTCTCGAGGTCGAGCGTTTCCTCGGGCAATTCCAGCCGGCTCATTGCGTGACCCGGAAGCTCCAATCCCACGGCCTTCAGTTGGAATCGATCGGCCAAGCAGTTGAATAGCACCGACGCAGTGACGCAATTGAAACGGCCGTGGTCGAGGGTCTGACGCAAATCGCTCGCTTGCAAGTTGTAGCCGCCGCGAAGGATCGACTGATGCAGGAAAGTGAACACGGCCTGCGCCTGTTTACGGGGCGTGCCGCAGACCTTGCCGGATCGTCGCAAGGATTCAACGAGCGCGTCAAACCGCTTGCAGTAACGACGCAGTTCGCCTTGGCGATCGACTCCGCCGGCGATCAGTCCGGCCTCCAGCAGTGAGAACTCGCCGAAACGGCCATCGTGGATCTGATCGAACAGTCGCTGCTCCAACTCAGAAAGATGCGGTGAGAGGATCTCCTCGCGCCCGGGCATTGCGATCCGCTCAGCGACAACGGAGCCGGAGGTGCTGGTAGCCTGCTCCGTCGCGCCGACCTGGCTGGCAAGCAGGGCAATCGCAGGGAGCCACCCGAGGTTGAAAAAGCAGGATTCCTTATTCGGTCGCATCGTAACGCCTATCGTGAAGTTGCTAAGAATCCCGTTTGCGGCAGCTTGTCGGCTGGCGGAACTTTGAACAATCACGTCAACTCTACGTTGCGAAATGACCCCACGTCAACTATTGGCTCATTCGGATCCTGAAAACGGAATGCGAATAATTGTCTACGTCTGCAGCTAGCCGGAAGATTCCAACAATTTGACTACACCTGCTGCGCAGTCGCGACACACATGGTAAGCGAGCGCAGTTCTTTGAAATCATCGCTTGCCCACCGCATGGGGTATTCGGAACATTTGCTGCAATCGGCAGAATCGCGCAACGTCATGGCAAATAAGGGGTTTTGTCAATAGACATCCGTTGAGATGAAATTTTGTCACGGCTGAATAAATTTTGGCACGACGTTTGCTACCCACCTCGTACGTCTGAGGCACTCCGTCGAAGCCCTCGCCATGCAGCAGGAAGGATTTCTGCGGCACGATCCAATGAAAATGGTTGTAATACGCTGGAAAAAGAGGTTTTGACTCTGCTATACCAGATCCGAGGACGAATTTTCGCCTTCGGCCTGAACACTTTCGCAGACGGATACGTATCAGAAATGAACGGCATAATTGAACAGGATGCTCCGAAGTTGACGGAACGCTTGGTCTCGGTGGTTTTGAGCGACGAAGAGTTGCTCGTGGAATACCGTGACCACGGAAACCGGCCGGCATTTGAAGAGTTGGTCCACCGGTATGAAAAGGAGCTGTACGGGTATCTACGGAATTACCTCGGTGACTCCGAGATGGCCGAAGACGTTTTTCAGCAGACCTTCCTACAGATCTATTTGAAGTGCGATCAGTTCGAGCCTGAGCGGAAACTCCGCCCTTGGCTCTACGCGGTCGCCACGAATCAGGCCATCGATCATCAGCGGCGTTGTGGCCGCCATCGGATGGCGAGCCTTGACCGACAGATGGGCAAGAATGAGAATTCCGATACGGGTGCTTTTATCGAGCTTTTCGACAGCCCTCAGCGGGGACCGGTCGAGGAGAGCGAGATTCACGAGCAGGCCGAGGAAATTCGCCGTGCCGTTAACGACTTACCGGAGCAGACGAGGCAAGTGGTTCTTTTAGTATATTTTCAGGGTCTGAAGTATCGCGAGGCGGCTCATGCCCTGGGCATTCCCGTGGGAACCGTCAAGAGCCGGATTCACGGAGCGATCCAGAAACTGGGCGAAGTCCTGACCCTTGCCCACAAATTGCAATGATTCGTACTCGTGACGGACTGTGTTCTTGACTGACTGTGTATTATGGCGGATCGGGTTCGACAACACGTCTTGGATTACTTGCTGGGAGCCTTGGATGACTCGGAAATGGAGGCCGTCAAGGCTCGCTTGGAGTCGGATCCGGTCTACCGACGGGCGATGTATTTGGCGAAAGGCAATATGGCCCGGTTTGGAAATCTAATGCGAGCAGGGGGAATGAGGCGAGATATAGTCCCTCCGCCACGGCTTGCTGAGCGAACTTGCGAGTTCTTGTTCACCCGACGACTGCGTTTCGCCTTGCGTTCGCGATCAAGCACTCCCCTGTCTGGTACAACGCGTTCCCGCAGCCGTTTGAACTTGGCCGATCTGGGGGTAGCCGTCGCGATTTTTGTGATCGCGGGTTTTTTGGTCCTTCCGGCCATCCACGATACGCGATTTGCCATCATGGCCGATGTTCCTTCCGTCAATCGTCCCAGCTATCCGAGCGCAAATCAGGGCGAACTTGGGCAGGACGTGCTGCTTGAGGAATTGCCCATTGAATCCTGTTCCACGATTCGGCTGGGCAACGACGCCATCGATTCAAAAGATAATCACGAAGTCCGCCCCGGTCTGCACCGCGTCGCCGACGTGATTGCCTCCCACGGCACCGCCACCGTGGTCTGCATTCGCATGCCGTAACGGTTCACTGCCGCATCGCTGCACCGAGGTTCTACCTCGATGGGCGGGAATTTGGAAAAATTCGGCAGGAGAAACCGCCTGCTGACTTATTCCTCATCCCTGGAACACGCGCTGCCGAAATCAACCTATGGGTCGCTAGATCTCTAACGATGCATTGCACACTACGCAAAGCCCTTATTTCACCAAGATCCATAAACACAAAACAGGAAGAGTGGGTTATGTACGAGACCTACTTCAACCTTACTGAGCGGCCGTTCGCTTCGATACCGCGAATTGGTCACTACTACCCGGCTGCCGTGATCGACGCTGCGCGCAATACTCTGACTCGCTGCGTGGACCGCGGCGAGGGGGTGGCGATGGTCATTGGGCCTCCCGGCACGGGCAAGTCGCTGCTGTGCCAAGTCCTGGCCGAGCAGTTTCAGAAGACGTTCCAGGTGGCCCTGCTGGCGAGTACGCATATCGATACGCGGCGTTCGCTCTTGCAGGCAATCCTCTACGAATTGAGCCGGCCCTATCGTGGCATGGATGAGGGTGAGTTGCGTCTGTCACTGATTGATTACATCACCTTGAGCGATGATTGCAACGGCGGTGTTGTGCTGCTGGTTGACGAAGCCCATCATCTGCCGCTACGGCTGCTGGATGAGATCCGCTCGCTGACTAATCTTACACGCAACCTACAGCCAGCGGTGCGCATGGTACTGGCCGGTGGTCATGTGTTGGAGGAGCGTTTTGCCAGCCCTAAACTGGAATCGTTCAGTCAGCGAATTTCTGCCCGTTGTTATTTGGAAGCTTTTCAACGGAGCGAAACCGAAGCCTACATTCAGACTCGCCTTTCGGCCTGCGGTGGTCGGGGTACCAATATCTTTCCGGCCGAGACCTGCCAAATGGTTCATAAAGCGACCGATGGCGTGCCGCGGCTGATCAATCAGGTGTGCGATCACGTGTTGTTGCTGGCCTACACGGCCGGCATCGGGCGGATCGAACCGGCCCATGTCGAGGAAGCCTGGGCCGACTTGCAACAGTTGCCGACCCCGTGGAACGCTCAGGCCGCGCCAACGGGCGACAGCGTGATCGAATTCGGCGGTCTGGACGACAGCCCCTTGGAATTGCCTCCCATCACGGGTGAGATCGCAGCCTCCGAGGAAACTATACTGTCCGCGGTTGAGATTGTCCCAATTCATACCAGCCCGAAGCGCAATCGCGGCAACGACTTAGCAACCTCGCTTCGGGCTAGTGTCAGTCTCAACCGCGAGCAGTATAGCCTGACCGAGGGAACCAGCCCGGCTGAGGGAACCAGCCAGGCGGAGGCACCCATCTTGCAGACTACGCTGGTCGCCGAGACGATGGAAGACCCAGAGACATTCCAACAGCTTCGCCACATCGAGCAGTTATTGACCGACGTGCAGGCCGAACTCCTGCCTGGCACCCAAGCGAGACGCCTATGCTACGAGCAGTTGTTGGCCGACGAGCAGGCCGAATTCCAGCCGATGGCGGCGATTGGACCGGAGGTTGAGTTGGTGTTTGAAACACCGCACCCGTTTACAGAGACCTTCGAGGAAGAAGAAGTAATTACCGATCGCTATGTTGCTAGGATTTCGCCGTTCGCGCCGACTCCGCCGGCTGCGGAGCCTGCCGAGTGCGTTGCGGTTGCTGCCTCGGCCAACGAGGCTGAGCCTGTGAGTACAAGCGAAATTTGCGAGGAACCGCTGATCCCCATGCGTATCGATCAGGCTGGAAAGCCTGACGTGCATCGCGAGGAACCGCAGTCGGAAACGATCCCCATGCCGCATGATCGCAAGATGGCCTGGAAGGATGCGCTGGAATCGGAAGTGGCCGCCATCACGGTCGCGGCCGTCACCGAGGAGCCGTCGCCACGGCCCACGCGATCGGTCGTGCCGCCACCGCGACAGGAGTTCGGCCGCTTGTTTGCCAAGTTGCGACGGGGACTGTAAGAGGCTGTCTGGAAAACCGAAATCCAGGTTCCCTCTCCCAAAAGGGAGAGGGGGGTTCTAAGGAAAGGTTAGCATGAGCCTGATGCTCAATGCCTTGAAGCAGATCGAAGCCAAGCAAACGCCCCGCCTTGCGCGGAAAGCCGCTGTGCTGATCGAACTTCCGCCCGCACTGCCAGCCGATGTCCTGCCAAGCATCCCTCTTAAAGACTCTCCACCGCTGGAGCCGGTCTCGCTGGAGGCGGCGATGGATCAACTCCAAGCCTTTGTCTCCGAGGCGGACTTGCTTTACGACGCCGCACCCGAGATCGACGTCGATGAAAGCGAAATACCGGTTATCGCGCCGGTCGCCTCCGATCCCTACACCGCGACGGCTCAACAGATTCTCCGGCAGTTGCCCCAGGATCGTTCGCAAGTGCTGTTGTTCACCAGTCCGGCCGATGGCCAGGGCAAGACGATGACGTTAGCCCGACTGGCACCACGGTTGGCCCAGGGCATGGAAGGCAACCTGCTGGTGGTGGATGCCAACTTTCGCAATCCTGATATGGCCCACTGGCTGGCGGTGGCACCAACTTGGCGTTTACCGGAGGTCCTTGCTAGCGCGGCCGACTGGGCCACGGCCGTGCAAACGACTGCCCACGAGCGTGTGAGCCTTCTGCCGGGCGGGACCGATTCGCTGGACCGAGGTTCTGGGCGGAGTGTTCAAGGCATGAGCCATTTGCTCCGCGATCTTGCCCGCCATTATGACTTAGTGGTCGTCGACGCATCTTCGCTAGCGCATCGCGGCACGGTTCAACTTGCCGCCGTCTGCGACGCCACCTATCTTGTCGTGCGGTTGGGTGAAAGAAGTCCACGGATGCTTCGCGAAGCGGCCCAGGTCGTGCAACGCAATGGTGGCCGCCTGTTGGGGTGCATAGCCATTGATGCCGTGGCGTGAATATTCGTACTTAAGGATAACGTAGATAAGGAGATACGTTCTTCCTCTTCTTCTATGCCTAATTGAAGCTTGGCCTGGGTACCCAGTCTTCCCATGTATTTCCGGCAGGCATTTTGATATGAGTGCCCCTCGTTTGGCTGCAAGCATTGCTATCAGCCTCGTTTTCACCGCGATCTTCAGCGTCGGGTTTTTCCTATCAATTGGCGGCCTTGGCTGCAAAGGCTGGCGGGAGTGTCAAATAGTCGATCAGTCAAGAAAAACCACCGGTTTTCTGACTTTTTTACCGCGGCCGTTCCGCTTCGCTGCGGAGGATGGGGTGACCGACGCAGGTTACGATGGGAAGATAGGCAGCAATTTGCTCCAAGAAAGGGGGGTTGTGAGAAGACCAGCCATCTGCCGCACAAAAAAACCGGCTTCCACCAGGCGGCGAGCCCCGCAATCATGCCCCCCCCGCCAGCAACAGCACCAACGTGGCCGGCTCGGGAACGGGTGCGCCCCCAGCCGACGGCGATCGCCGCCTGGAACTGCGAAAGCTTCTTCTCGGCCTTCTCGGGGGCGACCTGGTCTCGTGCCACTGCCGGATGCGGACTCCGGCGGCCTGGAGCGGAGAGAACTCCTTTCACACGACATTCTGGTTTGCCCGGATCGAAATCTTCCGCATGCTCCCGCCGCCCTGGTTCCGGTTCGTCTATTCCGATGACGGCTGCGAGATGCTCCAGTGCGAGTGCCAGTTCTTCCGCGACCGCGCGCTGGCCGCCGGGTTCTCGGTCCAGTCCGGCGGCTGGTGCGGCCACGGTTGCGAAGCGAAGTGGTGCGGGTGAATCCCGGAACTGGCAGACGCTCGACGTCGTGACCCGGACCTTTTTGGACATCAACTTCGACGCCAAGACGTTCCACCACCACCATTACACCCGCCAGATCAAAGTGCCTCCGTTTGTCGAGATTGGTGGCGAGGTGGAACATTAGAACGAGCCGTTCGGATAACCATTTCTATCTCGCCTTGAAACTGAATGGGCCACATTTTCGGTTAAGTGGCCAGAATCTCTAGGGAGTTTTTGGCCATCGACACGAGCACTTAGTACAGACCACATATTGCTCAAATCGGACAAAAGCAAATATTGGCAACCACCTGTGGTACTTGCGGTCGCCCGTCTGGCGGGGTAATCTGGAGGGTGTAAAATGCCTTTCGCACCCGTTGGTACGCTCAGTCATGACCTTGATCGGTACAGAAGAGTCTGGTTCCATCTCTTCTACGCTGCTTGAATGCGTGCGTTCCGGGCAGCCCGACGCCTGGCGACGGCTCGTTGCCCTTTATGGACCGGTCGTGTACCGTTGGTGCCGGCAGTTCGGCGTCGCGGCCGAGGACTCGGCCGACGTCGTACAAGAGGTCTTTGCTGCTGTCGCCGCTCATATACAAAGGTTTGAACGCCGTAAGCCCGAGGGTGGTTTCAGCGCCTGGCTACACGTTATTACTCATAATAAGGCACGTGACCATTTTCGAGCAATTCAGGGACACCCGCAGGCCCAAGGTGGCACAGACGCCCAAATGCGGTTCTTGACCGTGTGTGAGCCGCTGGAGCTTACGTCACAGAGCAGGTCCGCGCCGCGCCAGAACGAATTCCTTCAGCGCGCAGTGGAGTTGACCCGAGCGGAGTTTGAGCCGAAAACATGGGAGGCTTTTTGGCGAACTATCGTCGAACAACAAAGCCCCCAAGAAGTCGCCGAGGAGCTGAAAACGCGGGTGACCGCCGTGTATCAAGCCAAGTATCGCGTGCTTCAACGCCTGCGGCAGCTCTTTGACGAGCTAACCGACTGACGGATGCCGCGCAAGTTGTTGCCCTGACGCATCTTACCGTCGCTGACGAGCAGCAAACGATGATCGCGGCGAAAAGTCGTGTTAAATGTTTCCGTTAGAACTCTTAGAGGAATGTCGGGGCGGATACTGCGCTCACCGCATTTCAATGGTTCACGGTCTAGATCATTCGGAGGGGTTTCGCCATGTCTATCACCAATTGTCCCGATCGTAAGGATCTGGTCGATTATCTGATCGGCCAACTGCCCGAAGAGCTTTCTGGTTCGGTGATAGAACACGTCGACGCTTGTGCCACCTGTCAGGTAGCGCTGGCCACGATCTCCGATTCCGACGACACACTGGTCGAATGGCTTCGAGATCCCCGAACGCCTGATCCCTATGCCAAGGAGCCCCAGTGTACCGAGGCCCTGGCCCGCGCCGAATCGCTCGCGCCCGGCTGTGCCCGCGAGACTGAAAAAACCGAACGGTCGATGCCTTCGCAACTTGGCGAGTACCGGCTGCTGGAAGAATTGGGTCATGGCAGCATGGGTACAGTCTACCGGGCACTGCACACGAAGCTCGATCGCGACGTGGCCCTCAAAGTCTTGCTTTACGGTCGCATGGAAGACGAGCGAGCAGTTGTCCGTTTCGAGCGCGAGATGAAGGCCATCGGTCGGCTCGATCACCCGAACATCGTTCGGGCGCACGACGCCCGCGAGATCGACGGCACACCGACGCTTATCATGGAATACATCAAAGGGCTTGACCTGGGCAGGATCGTGCGCCTTCTAGGTCGGCTTGATGCGGCCGATGCCAGCGAACTGGTACGGCAGACGGCAGAGGGCCTTCAATACATCCACGAGCATGGGTTGGTACACCGCGACATTAAGCCCTCCAATCTCATGTTGACGACCAATGGCAAAGTCAAAATCCTCGATCTTGGATTGGCAAGATTTCATCTCGAATCGTTGGTCATTGACCAAATGGACGGTGGCGTCCAAGCCAGTGGCGCCGAAATGACCAATACGGACCAGATCATGGGTACTGCTGGCTACATAGCGCCTGAGCAGGTCTCTTGCAGCCGCACGGCCGATATCCGCGCCGATATCTTCAGCCTTGGCTGCACGTTCTTCAAACTCTTGACAGGCCGTACTCCGTTTGACGTTCCCATCGATCGCAAGTTGCTTCCGCATGCGGCGACTCAACCCCACAGGCAGCGGCCCTCGATGCAAACCGTTTGTACCGAGCTTCCCGCGGAACTGGCTGCCATTCTTGATCGGATGCTGGCCAGCGACCCTGCGGATCGATTTGGGGAACCGGCCGAGGTGGTTGCCGCACTGGCATGTTTCGTGCAGGGCGCGGACCTCCGGCGTCTGACCGCGCGGGCAATGTCCGGTGACAACGAATTCTCTGATGTTCACACAGGAGATTGCCTAGCCATCGACCAGCGGGACTCGGCGGCACCCGTCCTGGCGGCACCCGTCCTGGCGACAAGGTCTCGCCGCATTGTCGCCGTCTTTGCGTCCATAATTCTGGGCCTGCTGTGTCTTGGCGGAATTGCTTGGATGTTCGGCGTCAACCTTCGCATCGAGCACGACGGCAAGACAACCGAGGTTACAGTGCCGGAGGGTAGTCGGACGACAATCGGCAACGACGGGCATATTGACGTAATCCTGCCTCAGAATGCCCAGCAGCCTGAAGGTCGCCTCGTCGCGCCGACGGTCGCTGCGCCAACTGTAGAACCCAAGAAGGCGTCGGTGGAAGCCGATTCAGCCCTCACTTCACAAGAACGTAAAGACGCACAGCATCTAGAATCAATTCTCGCCGATCTACGGTCGAATAACATCGGCCAGATGAACCGCGCAACAATGTACTTGCGCCACAATCGGCCCAAAAGGCCGAACCCGGCTATTGCAAAGGCCCTTGAGGAGATCGTGCAGTTCAACGGACTTGAGCCACTGCGCGTCAACGCGATCGTTGCGCTGGGAAATTGGGGCCTTCCCGAGAACCTTTCCATCTTGAGACAAGCGGCGAAGGATCCCGGCCCCGTAGTTCAAACTCGTGCGAACAAGGCGATCAAGGACATCTTAGCGCGGGAGTAGACAGTATTTCACTAGGTTTTCCGTCTTACCATAAGAACTTGAAGGTTACTTTCATGAGGACTTTAGGCATCGCTGTGATCGTTTTTGGCGGTCTATTATTACTGGTCGCTACAAATCTTGCCGTAACCCAGTACAATCTCAGTTCCTCGCATGACGTCAGCAAATGCGTGAGCGGATTCGCTTTCGCCGTTTTGACTCTTGCGGTCGGGCTCTCCCTGTCCCGGCGTGGTGATAAGGACAGGAATCGCACATGACACCCACCACAACCTGTTACGTTGCAATGGTATTTACGTGCCGACATAATGACTGCGATAGTCGCTTCGTGTAAATGGAGGTAAGAGTAATGTCCTGTTTTCTGAATACTGCTCGTCGGCGATTGATAACTTGGCCGGCGGTTTCGTCGATGTTCCTCGCGGTATTCATCAGCCTCGGAGCGGTTGGGTGTGGCGGACGTTTCGATGCGGAGACCTCGGAATCGAATGGCAAGCCGGAGAACCCCGTGGATTCGGGGGTAGCGGCGGCGCATTCCTCCGACGAGTTTCGCACGGCCGACTACTGTACGGTCTTGCTGGCGCCGAAACTCCGGGTCGAGCTCGGGATGAATGTCGCTCAGCGGGTGGAGATGGCAGTGCTGGAAGACCGTCTGATGCCAGGGTTAAAAGGCCGTTTGTCAATGCCTCGTGGCACCGGGGGATCAATGCTTTCGGGCGGAGGCGACTCTGAGGAAATCCTGCTGCGGTGCCTCGACCATGATGGCCAAGAGGTTCGCGACGCACTCACGCCCCAGCAGACGAACCATTTTGGGCAACTTCGCGCCACTGGCAAGGTGCAAGCGATCCGGTGCCGGGTTAGCTCGCCGGCGTCGCACTTTGAACCGACGTACTTCGAGATTCTGTACACGGCCTTCGGCGAGAAGGGTCCCCTCAAGCGGCCCATCAAGGAAACCGTACGGCGAGAGGGCGGCAAGACGGTCACCGAGACCAATATCCAGATCGAGGAGAGCCATGGTGATGGCAAGGCCCTGGCCCAAATCAACAACATTTCGGACGCCATCGAGGTTCTTGGTGCAAAAAACCACAAGATTCGGAACTACGGAGCGCTCTGGCTGCTTAAAATCGCCAAGGTCAACGACGAGGACCGAGATTGTGTCGTGGCGGCCCTGAAACCGCTCATCGACGACTTCGAGCAGGGCCACCCTCAGAACATGATGGAACGCATGAAAGAATACACCTACTACGATCGAACAGGACATTCGTGCAGCGTCGGGGCGTTCTGCCGCTGGGCGGGGCGCGAGCAACTGCCGGAGATTGCCCGCCTCGGACATCTTTCAACGAAGCAAAACACAGGCTGTGTGGCCGTTGCACTTAAGACCTTATTGCGACTTGATCCGTCTGCCGCCGAGAAGCTTGTGCGAGAGCGACTCGATGATTTCTTCTTCCGCACTTATGCGATACGCACCTTGGAATCATTGAGCGAAGCTGACACCGTGCCTCAAGATGAGGCAAAGAAACTCCTGGAGATTCTGAAGAACCATCGACCGTCTGTCGCAGGTCGGAATCTCGACCGAACGCCGCGATCACCGCCCCGTGACCGGCCAAGTTCGCGCCTGTCAAATCCAGTTGTTCCGTCCGGAATCGCGGGATTGGACGAAGCGATTTCGGGACTTTCCGGCGATTTTGGCAAACAGATGGCGGCCACCCAGTGGCTGACCACGGCGGAGTTGACGGAGACGGCTGACAGAGAAAAGGCGCTGGCGGCCTTGAAGAGCGTCTTGAATTCCAACAACCTGACGCTCAAGTTGCAGGTGCTGAAAGCCTTCTGCCGCTTTGCGACCAAGGACGACGTGCCGCTGTTGGTGAAGGCTGCGGAGGCCGATAGGAGTCAGCAGGCCTGCTGGTCGATGGTGATCGGCGCGTTGGCGAGGCTCGATGCCGGAGCCTGCCGACAACTTTTCGAGCGGCGTTATGACGACTTCTTCTTCCGAACCGAGGCCGTCCGCACCTTGTCCACGCTGGGCAGCGACTATGAAGATGCAGTCCTGCCCTTGTTGACAAGCAAGAACCCCCGTGTGCGGCGAGAAGCGTGTGCCATTCTCGGTAAGATCGGGACAAGCAAGAGCGCTGTCGCCATCGAGAAATGCTTGAGCGGCACCCAGGATCGACAGGAGAAGATCCGCTTGAAACGCCCCGCCGAACAGGCGATCGCCGAAATCCGGCAGCGAGAAGCGAATAAATGAGTGACTGATCCCCAAGAAAACGCGCGGCTCGCAGTGCCGAGCCGCGCAGAGCAACTTCAACTTGATTCCTGAAGGAGAGATGCGATGAGACTGGATGAAACCAGGGCAGGCCTTTTGATTTCGGTCGTCTGCCTATGCTTTTGTTTGAGTGCAGTGGGCTGCGGAGCGCGGCAGAAGGCTTTTGAGGCGATGGCGCTCAGCAACATGAAAGAACTGGCGAAGGCAATACTCGACTACAAGAAGGATAAGCATGCCTGGCCCAATAACCTGGAACAACTCAAGGGCAGGCCCAATCTCGATCTTGCTACGCTCATGAAGAACCGGGGCACGGGAGACGATCCGGCCTACGAGTATGTTAAACCGGTCAGCGACAATGTCCGAACGATCATCCTCTACCAGCTTCGCAACGGCAATCGCGACACCACGCTGCCGGTCGCCTATTCGGACGGCTCGATCGGACAACTGACAAATAATTGACCATGCAGCACGCGCGTTCCTGCATCGCAGGCTACGGGAGAGCGGCCACGGCGGCCCGGACAAGATTCCTTTGCGGATCGAGGTGGTTTTCAAGAAGCTCGGTGAAATACGATTTCAGGCAGGAGGTCAATCGATTGCGGCCGACCGCGTGCAATTGCAGATCACCTTCTTGAATGCTCAGGGCAAGCAAGTATATTATCGAACCTACGATCCAGAATTATGTTCCTCGGAGAGAGTTAGGCACAGCGCGGCAATTGAACTCAATGAAATCGTGTACGGTCGAGCCGTGGATGGGATTAAGAAGCTGAGCTTCCCCGCGCCGTCGGAATTGAAGTAGTTTGGCGAATCTGTTTCTGGAAGTCCGGCAAAACAGCGAAGGCCGACCATTGGGCACAGCGATGGCGGATTGCTTAGAGTTTTCACGTAAGTTGCGGAAAAATGACCTTGTAATTACCCCACTCGCTTAAAATCAATAAACCCATGCTCCACGTCGGTGTGCATCAATTCTACTTCGATTTTTTGGCCCACGTTGACTCCTTGGACACCCTGAACTAGCTTGCCTTCAACCGGCGGGTTAAAAATCCGGACCCAGGTTCCTTTTTCCGCTGCCCCAGTGACGATGGCCTCGAACCGCTGACCGATCCTCGACTGCAATAGCATTGCCGCTGCGGATTTGGCCACCTGTCGCTCGACCTTTTTGGCCGCATCTTCCTGCTGGGTACAATGGATCGCCAATGCCTCCAGGTCTTTTTGGCTGTAGGGGATCGGCTGGCCGGCCATGGCGGCTTTTAACAGCCGCTGGGTAATGATATCCGGATAGCGGCGATTGGGCGCGGTGGAATGGGAATAATGTTCCACGGCCAAGCCAAAATGCCCCAGCGGTGTCGTGTCGCTAGGCGTCTCGGCCACGTATTCGCCCGGGCCCATCAGTTTGATCATCGCGAGCGACAGGTCGGGGAATCGCGCAGGGTCGGCCGCCTTCTGCTGCTTGAGGAACTCATTTAACGCCCGCGAGTCGGGCGCGGCCGGCAGTTTGCACCCATGCTGTTGGGCGATCTCGACGATCCGATCCCAGTGCTTGGGCGTACGGACCACTCGGCGCAAACAGGGGAATCTTTTACCCTCCAAATACTCGGCGGTCACGCCGTTGGCGGCTACCATGAAATCTTCGATGAGTTGCGTGGCTCGATTGGATTTTTCGAGTTCCACGGAACGGATCTCGTCGCCTTCAAACTTAGCTCGTCCCTGAATCGTTTGGAATGTCAGGGCACCGTGCAGTTGTCGCAGACCTTTCAGCGACTGGGCCGCTTTGTCTTGCAATCGCAGGTTTTCATCCAGCCCCGGCACGGCCGCGATCGCTGCCGGCATTGCTCCGCCCTCCAGCCAAGCGGCCACACTGTTGTAGGCCAGCTTGGCTTGATTTCGCACCCACGCCCGATAGATCAACGGTGATTGCACCGATCCATCCGTTGAGACGACCATCTCGACGACGATCGCCTGCCGATCGGCGGCAAAGCCCAGCGACGTGATGTCGGTCGATAGTTTTTCCGGCAGCATGGGGAAGATTGCTGCGGCCGTATAGACCGAAGTCGTGTTATGTCGGGCGTGTTCATCAATCGCCGCCAGTCCGTCGGTGACCGCATCCACGTCGGCAATGGCCACGAGGATTTTGATCGTATCGCCGGGCAGTGCTTCGGCAACCGACAGTTGATCGAGATCCCGCGAGTCATCATTATCGATCGATGCCCAGAGCAGGTTTCGCAGGTCGCGAATTCCATCCTTTCCCACCGATGGTGCTTCGAGCTGAGCGATTTCGGCCTGGACCTCGGCTGAGAAGTCGGGGAGCAATCCCCGTGTACACATGGCTTTGTGGGCGAGTTTTTGCAGAATTGCGCGGGGTTGCTGGTCGGGGGCAGTCATGGGTGCCTCTGGATGACGGGGTCGAGCTTGCTAAGAGCTGAGTGTATCGGAGGTTCGTCCGAATTACAACCGATTTAGAATCAAGGCTAGTTAGCTACCCTACTTATCTTACCCTCCCTACTGATCCTTGATACTTTCTCCTACATTCTTTATCTTCTCTCCTCCCTTCTCTTGACCCCTTGGCGGCAAATTGTTATCGTTCCGCCCTGATTGTGCTTTAATAGGCTATACCCCTGCCCCTCTCTCGAAAGGAGAGGAGGCGTTTTCGGATAGGCCCTGATCGCGACGGCTCAGTTTACGGTGCATGAAAGCATGAAACGACGCCTATTCCTCCTGCTGTGCGCTGCCTCCTTGCTGGCGGGTTGCTCTTCGTGGAATCTTTTCTCCCCGAATAAGCCAATCGTGCCCAGCGATACTCCGGAAGATCAGCCGCATACGGTCGGCGATCTAGCCATTCCCTTTGGCATGTTTCCGGTGAAGATCGAGGCCGTTGGCCTAGTCTCAGGGCTGCATGGCGCGGGTAGCGACCCCGAGCCTTCGCCCCAACGGGCGATGCTCATGGCCGAGATGCAGCGGCGCAACGTCGAAAAACCGAATCAACTTCTCGCTACTCGTAATTATTCACTGGTTCTGGTCCGCGGTTTCCTGCGGCCGGGCATTCAGAAGGGCGATCCTTTTGACGTTGAATTGAGGATTAAAGATCGGAGCGAGACGACGAGCCTTCGTGGCGGTTACTTGCTGGAAACCCGCTTGTCGGATATGGCGGTGATCTACGGCAAACTGCTGGACGGCAAGGTCCGCGGTATCGCCCAGGGTCCGGTTTTGGTCGATCCTTCGGCCACCGAGAAACGCAACAGCGTGCAGTTGGGCCGAGGTGTCGTGCTGGGCGGCGGCGTCGCCCGCGAGTCGCGTTCCGTCGGCCTGTTTCTCAAAAACGCCGAGGAGACGAACATGACGCCGGAGCAACTCCGCAATGCGGCCGTGCGAAGTGCCCAGGTTGCCAACGCCATCAATCGCCGCTTCAGTATGCACAAGTATGGAATTAAAGAGGGCGTCGCCCGGGCGATTCGCGGCAACTACGTCGACCTAGCCGTCGATAAGACCTATAAGGACAATTTGGTACGTTATTTCCAGGTATTGCGGGCGATTGAACTTCGTGAATCGCCGGCCGAGTTGAGCCAGCGGCTGGCCAATTTGAAGTCGCACCTCCTCGATCCGGCGACCGCTGCGGAAGCGGCGATCAAGCTGGAAGCGATCGGCAAGCCGGCGATTGATGTCCTGGTCGCGGGTGCCCAGTCGCATGATCCCAAAGCTCAATTTTTCGCGGCTGAGGCATTGGCCTATCTCGATCGCCGCGAGGCAGCCGAGCCGTTGGCCAAGGCGGCCCATAATGCGGCCTTCCGCAGCCAGGCTTTGACGGCTTTGAGCGTGATGCGCGATACGACTGCTTACGATCAACTTCGCGAGTTGCTCGGGGTGCCCAGTGCCGAAACCCGCTACGGCGCCTTCCGTGCCTTGACGGTCATGTGTCCTGACGACAGCCTGGTCAAAGGCGAGAACTTCGAGCAGTTCAGCTACCACGTTCTGGATACCAAGGGTCCGGTGATGATCCATGTCACGCGAAACCGCCATGCCGAAGTGGTCCTCTTTGGCGTGAATCAGCGATTTCTCACGCCGCTGGTCCTGAACGCCGGCAACCAGATCATGGTCACCGGCAACAAGGAAGGCGAAATTTCCGTCAGCAAGTTCGTGCCGCATGAAGCCGACCAAAAACGGACCGTTTCCAATCGGATTGACGACGTGATCCGCGCCATCGTCGAATTGGGCGGAACCTATCCCGACGTCGTTCAGGCCCTTCAGGAAGCCAAAGCCGCCGGGTGCCTGGAAGGACGGTTTGAAATCGATGCCTTGCCGGAAACCGGAAGGAGCTATGAGGCCACGGCGGAGGGAGAGAAGGAGGGTGAGAAGAAGAAGGAGGAGAAGGAGAAGGAAGGGAAAAAATCTGAATGACGAATGACGAATGACGAATGACGAAATAAATTCAATTTTATTCTTCCCCGTCTTTCCTTGGTATAATTGACTATTCGCTTCCCCGACCCGCATTCCCCCCCTTTGCTATGCTCAAGGCGCTTGAACTCGCCGGTTTCAAAAGCTTCGCCGATAAGACGCGGTTTGAATTCCCTCCCGGAATCACCGTGGTCGTCGGTCCCAACGGGTCGGGAAAGTCGAACGTCGTCGATGCCATCAAGTGGGTTCTCGGCGAGCAGAGCGTCAAGAGCCTCCGCGGCAAGGAAATGGCCGACGTCATATTCAACGGCTCTCCCACCCGCCGGGGAATGAACGCGGCCGAGATCACGCTCACCTTCGACAACTCGAACCATCTTCTGCCCATCGATACGCCGGAGGTCCACATCACGCGGCGCATTTATCGCAGTGGCGAGGGGGAGTATCTGATCAATCGCAATCCCAGCCGGCTCCGCGATATCCGCGATTTGCTGGCCGGTACCGGCCTGGGCACGCAGGCCTATAGTGTGATCGAGCAAGGCAAGGTGGATGTCCTCTTGCAGTCGTCGGCCAAGGACCGCCGCATGATTTTTGAAGAGGCCGCCGGTATCAGCCGCTTCAAGCTCAAGAAACTTGAGGCCTTGCGGCGGCTCGAGCGGGTCGAGCAGAACTTGCTGCGATTGTCGGATATTGTCGATGAGGTGGAAAGCCGCCTGCGTGGAGTCCGTGCCCAAGCCGGCAAGGCACGGCGGTACAAAGAACACACCGATCGGCTGCAAGAACTTCGCACGCAGGTTGGCCTGGTCGATTGGCGGCGATTAAGCGAGCGACTGGCCAAAGTCGAGAGCGCAATCCGTGATCTCATCGCCGATCGCGACGCCGCCTTGGCTTCCGCCGAAGCGACCGAAGCCCAAGTGCTTGCCCTGGACGTCCAGGTCACCGAGATCAACGAAGAAATCCACCGTGGCGAGGCCCAGATTGCCGCCAACCGCGCGCGGATCGCTGCCCAAGAATCGTCCATCGAACATGAACGTGATCGCGGCAAGGATCTGGACGAAGAGATCGAACGCCACCGCCGCCAGGTCGTGTCGCTCAGTGCCCGAGCCGACGACTTGCAGCAGCAGTGGCGGGAAACGTCCGAGGCGGTGGAAACCGCCGAAGAACTGCATCGCAGGATCGCGCAGCGGCTGGTTGAGGGTGAGCGTACCCTGACGGAAATCATGTCGAGGCTGGATCAAACGCGCGGTGAGCACGAGCAACATCGTGCGGCCCAACTCGGGCAGATGAGGGCCATTGCCGTGCTGGGCAACGAGATCAGCGGCCTGGAAAGCCAGGTCGCAACCACCTCGACCGCCAGGGATCGGAGCCGCAGTCGCATCACGGACCTCGACCGGCAGATCGCCGTGGTCGCCGCGGAACTTGACGGTTTTCGCCGGCAACGCGATGAACTTGCCCAAAATGTCCAGACGCACAATGAGCTGCGTCAGGCGGCCGAGCAGCAGCTCGCCCAGGACCAGCGCGAGCTGGCCATTCGCAACGACGAACTGGCGGCCTTACGGCAGCGTCGAAGCGGCGTGGCCGAGCGCGCGGCCGTGTTGGACGAACTGCATCGCCGACAGGAAGGTGTCACGGCGGGCGTGAAGGAAGTGCTTGCCCGAGCCGCGAGTCCAGACGCGGGACCGCTCAAGGCGGTGCATGGCCTAGTGGCCGATCTGCTCAGCGTGAGCGTGGAAATGGCTCCGCTGATTGAAGTTGCCCTGGGGGTCACAGCACAGCACGTCGTCGCCCAGTCCGGTGGCGAGTTGTTGGAATTTCTCAAACTCAACGCATCCCGCTTCGCCGGCCGTGTCGGATTTGTGTGGCAGGAAGATGGCAAGGCTGCGATTGACCGTGAACCTGACCTGACCGGCCAGCCGGGTGTCGTGGGCCGCGCCGATCGATTCGTCGAGACGCAGCCCCAATATACGCCGCTTGTCACCCGATTGCTCGGCCGGACCTGGATCGTTGAGAAGCTCGAACATGCCTTGCAACTGGCCGGTGCCAACGGCCACGCAGTCCACTTTGTCACCTTGGCAGGTGATCTTCGCCAAGCCGATGGTACGCTTGTGGTCGGTCCGCGACAGGGTGCCAGCGGTCTGATTTCTCGCCGCAGCCAATTACGGGAGTTGAACGAGCAACTGGCCGAACTTGACGCACGCAACACCGCCGCGGAAGCCGCAGTCCGCGAGATGCAGGCCCAGATTGCGCAGCGGCAAGTGAAGCTTGGGCATCACGTGGCCGCCCACGCCCAAGCGACGGAAGCGTTGGCCGACCATCGTCTCAAGCTGACGACTTCCGAGGAGCGCAAGGCCCAGTTCAATCAACAGCGCGCGGCATTGGATGGCGAATCCCGGGCTGCATCGGTGCAGCATGATACCGCCGCGGCGCGGCTGGCCGAAGCCCGCGAAAAACGCCAGCGAAACGAAATAGGCTTGTCCGAGATGGAAACCCGCCTGGTTGGCTTCCAGCAGCAGGTTACCCGGTTGGAAGGTGAGCGGCAGGCCCGCAATCGCGATACGACGGAAACGAAGGTCGAGTTGGCCAAGAGCGAGGAGCGATTGCGAAACCTGCGATTGCGATTAGGGCAGTTTGAAGATACTCGCCAGGAACGCGGCCGCGCAATCAACGAGGTCCGCCAGCAATTGGAACTTTGCATCCAGCGGGCCGAGGCCTCGCGATGGAATATCCTGCGGGCCGAGTCGGAGCTTGCCGACTTGTATCTTCGCAAGGAAGCCTTCTCCGCCGAGACCGTCCGCTTCATGAATCAGCGCGAAGCGGTGCAGCAGCAGCGCAATCAGTTCAACTCCGAGGTACAGCGGGCACGATCACGGAGCCGTAAGCTTGAGGAACAGCTCCACGCCCAGGATCTGGCTGCCAACGAGGTCCGTCTGGAACGCGAGGCCCTCGCCGCCCGGCTCCGTGAAGACTATCGTATCGAACTGGCCGAGCTTGAGCACCAGCCCAGCAGCGAAGAACAGCGGCAGCGGGAAGAGGTGCAGCAGGAGATCGAAGAGCTGCGGCATAAGATCAATACCCTAGGGCACGTGAATCTCGACGCCCTAGAGGAACTGGAGTCGCTGGAGTCGCGGTTCAAAACGCTTTCCGGACAGTATCAAGACCTGGCCGGTGCCAAGTCCTCTTTGGAAAAGATCATTGACCGCATCAATACCGACAGTCGGCGACTGTTCGCCGAGACGCTGGAAACGGTCCGCGGTCATTTTCAAAAGCTGTTCCGCGATCTATTTGGTGGCGGTCAGGGCGACATCGTGCTGGAGGAAGGGGTCGATATCCTGGAGGGCGGAATCGAGATATTGGCTCGCCCGCCCGGCAAGGAACCTCGCAATATTTCGCTCTTAAGCGGCGGCGAGAAGACGCTGACCTGCGTAGCCTTGCTCTTGGCCATGTTCCGCAGCCGTCCCAGTCCGTTCTGCGTGCTGGATGAAGTCGACGCGGCCTTGGACGAGGCCAATATCGACCGGTTTTCCAAGGTTTTGCAAGACTTCCTCACGTGGACGCAATTCATTATCGTCACGCACTCCAAGAAGACCATGACCTGCGCCAACACGATCTATGGCGTGACGATGCAAGAGTCGGGCGTATCAAAGCAAGTCTCGGTGCGGTTTGACGACGTCAGCGACGACGGTCACATCCGTCCCGAGCGGTTGGCCGAAGCGGAGGCCGAAAAGGATAGCCAAGCGGCGTAAAAAATTCAGATCTCCCGACGGGAGAGGGGACGACCGAGTTCAAGCCGGGCCAGAAGGCCAAGGTGCAACTGAAATGAGGGGGGGGGAAGACCATGGATCTCAGCACGATGAATGTCGCATTGCCAGAAACTCTCAAGGACTATGTCCTCCAACAAGTCGCCGAAGGAACCTATGGTTCCGTTAGCGAGTATGTGCGGGATCTTATTTGGGCGGACCAAAAACGGAAATCAGAAGAAAAACTGGAATCGCTTCTCCTTGAGGGACTGCAAAGTGGTCCCGCCCGAGAGCTGACGCCTGATGATCGGGCCGAACTGAGGCGGCGTGTCTGGGAGCGACACCAGGCCGAGGGCGAAAAGTGACCTCCGACTCAAATGCTATCTGGTTAATCCGGACGACGGCTATCGATGATCTTGATGGTCTTGCTGCCTACATCCAGAAGGACAGCCCCACAAGTGCAATTCGCTTCTTAGACTCTGCCGAAGAGACGTTCGATTTGCTTGCACGATCACCAGCGTTGGGCGGGGTGTACAATCTGCCCAATGTGCAGTTGTCGGGGCTACGCGTTTGGCGAGTCAAGGGTTTTGGAAAAGTACTCGTCTTCTATCGGCCGATAGTGCGTGGCGTGGAGATCATACGCGTTGTGCATGGCGCGCGAGATCTTCCAGCATTGTTTGCGGATTAGTTCGCCAACTCCCGCGTTCCCGGTTTGAAATGCGGCCAAGTATTGCTATATTTCACCGCCGTCCGCGGGCGTTCGAGCTGAGAGATTTTCTCGAGCAGTTCCTTGGCCAATGCCTCACCGATCACCCCGGTGAGATCGGAGATCTTTTTCGTTCCGGGCACGACTTCGTCGCAGCGGATCAGATGCACGCCAAACGGCGAACGGACCGGGGGGCTGATCTGTCCGGCTTTCAGCTCAAAAGCGGCGCAAGAGAACGACTCGTCCATGGGGCCATGACGGCCGATTTTGCCGAGTCGGCCGCCTTGTTTGCCGCTAGGGCCGGCGGAGTATTTTTCCGCGGCCGCGGCAAAGTCGAGCTTGCCGGAGGTGATCTCCGCACGGATCGATTTGGCCTGCTTCTCCAATGCCTCGATCTCCTTTGGGCCGGCCCCGGCCACCGGGCGAAGAAGAATGTGGCTGACGACCAACTCCGTGCCGTCCAGATCGCCGTGGTGATTCTGGAACCAAGTCTCGCGCCGCTGGGGCGTGCGGTACTTGGTCAGATAACGATCCCAGACCAGCCGCCAAAGAACCTGTCGCTCAAGATCGGCCGGAGTGATCGATTCGGCCTTGAGTACGTCGGACACTTTGCGACCCTGTGCGGCCAGGCGGATCTGGAACTCTTTTTTGGCCTTGGCCAGTTCCGCGGCACTTGGGACATCGCCCGCACGGTGGGCGTAGGCAAGTACCAGTCGGCGATTGACGATTTCTTCCAACACCTGGGCTTGGGCCATCGGCAGAAGATCGCCGGTCGGCTTTTTGTTGCGGAAGATCAAGTCCATCATCTGCTGAACCTCGGCCACTTCGACCGGGTCGTCGCCCACGGTGGCGGCGACGGCAGGCTCCGTTGGCCCAGGCTGTGCAAGGCTTGGAGTGGCGATCAAAAGAAAGCCAAACAGCCAAACGAAGATAGATACTCGCATCAGTCCCACCACCAGCAGTCAACTGCTTGCGGCTTCGCGGCGTTGCTGGGCCGCTTCTCCTGAAGCTGCGGATAGCTCTCGACCTTGATCGCTTGCCGGCTCACCAGTTCGCTGGTTTTGACTTCCACGCCGCCGCTGACATGCGCAACAAACAGCCCCTGACGGAGCACGCGATAGTTGACGACCGAATCGACTTCCTTGGGGACAGCCCCCTGTTGGACGACGAATGCCTGCGGATTGCCAAAATAGGCCATGTGCCAGTTCACCTTGTCGGCCATGCCTTCTTCGCGAACGAGCGAGGCGGCCAGGGCCAGGTCGCACAGGTTGCGTAATTCGGCATAGATCGGATACTTCACACAAAGTTCACTGAAGTGCTTGGTGAAGCTCTCGGTGAACTGGCGATTCAGCGGCTCCGATTCGCCGGGGTGGATCCGCTCGCCCTGGGTCGTGAGGTGTTCGTTTTCGCTCTCGACCTTTACGCCCTGGCCGCGGATGTTAAAAGCCAGATGGTCCTTGGAAGTCTGGATGGAATCGTAGTTGAGCGTGAACCACCAACGGAGCACGCCCATTTCTTTAGGCGGGGTCTTGATCTGACTCATGTAGCTCGTCACGCCCGGCACGCCTTCTTCAAGGCCCATGCCGATGAGTTTCATGCGATAGTCGGCTTCGACCAGCGTACGCGCCGCTCGGGTCTGTGGATCCAATCCGCCGAAGACCTCAATGTCTTGCTTGCCGACCGCGGCACGGAACTGCTCGCACCAAGCCTTGAGGGCGGCAGCCCCTTCAGGAATTCGCCGCTTGCTCCACTTGGCCTGAAATTCCTGGACGTTTTTCAGCGATTCCTTGCGCGGATTGATCATGCAGCCAAAATGGGCATCGCGGTTGGCCATGATCTGGCGGAAGATAACCACAAGATCATCCAGCCGCAGGACCGGGTCGCCCGTATCACGCGAAACGATGCGGTTTTCCGCTCCCAGGGTCCAGTCGCCTGCCGGTCCGGCCAGCACCAGATCGCCCGTCTCGGGATAGACAAACACATACTCGATCCGCCGCAGACCGGCGAGATACTTCATCGTTTCATCGACGCCCTGGCCCAGGGCCTCATTGAGCTGGATCTGCTTCTCCAGCCGAGTGAGTGAGATCATTCGCAGAGGCGAGCTGTGCCGGACATCGTCCTGGCCCACCCGCTGCTGATTATTGGCACGCAGAGCAGCCAGGTCTCCCGTACGGGCTTCTTTCATCAAGGGACGCAATATGCCCTTGGGGTCAACATAGACGCCGGTGGCAAATTCCGACAGGGTGCCGGTGCCGCCGTTATCCGCCCAGGTCTTGGTCGCGATGGTGCCGGTGATGAGAGCCTTGAGCGGATCAAAGTCGGCTGCGCCAGGGTTTTGACCGGCAACACCTGGCGGATTGACTCCCTGGGCTGCCAGGATATGGGCGCGGAGGCGATCATCACCGACGCGGGCCACGGTTTTCACAGCGGCCGCTGGTGCCCCGGCCTGGATCTGGGCTGCGGCCACCTGCGCGAGCATGGCATCGCGCTGCTTTGGATCGGCCACCTTTTGGGCGGCGTCAAGGGCCGGGGCAAATTCGCCCGCAGCCAACTGGGCCTGAATACCTGCATTCGGCGGATCCCCCCGAGATGCCGAGACCATCGACCCCACAAGGCCGACTCCCACTAAAAGCATCAACACCTGCCTCGATCCAACTCTGACTTTTCTGATTCGCAACAACATATTTGGCTCCATCAATGGGACCGGCCCGTTATATACCCTACTATCACTATGAGCAGACGAGGCAAGAAATGCAAGCAGGAAAATGACAAATTTCGTGTATTTTACACAAATATCCCTATTTGCCAATGCGAGTTGGCCATTTCGCCCTATACTTGTTGGATGCGTAAATTCATCTGTTAGAATTGTCGGGATTGGCCATGAACTCGCGTTAAGTGGGTGGATTTGTGAACAAGTCTTCAACGATGCCTGGACTGGAACTAGGACTGCTGAGTTCGGAGTACGTCGAGCAGGTTTACGCACTCTATCAGGAGGATCCCACCCAGGTATCCGCGGAGTGGCAGAAATACTTCCTCGCCCTGCAAGGTAAGCCGAGTAAGGTGCAGCCGGCCCCGGTAGCGATTTTGCGGCCGTTACGAAGCGATGTTTCGACGGTCACGGACAACCGCACCCTGGACTCGCACACCCAAGGCCGATTGCAGGAAAGCGTTGACCTGTTGATCCGCAACTACCGGGTTCGTGGACATCTGATCGCCAAGGTTGATCCGTTAGGCATCCCCCGCCCCATGCCGCCGGAACTGGAACCCAAGTTTTGGGGGCTTTCGGAAAGCGATTTCGATCGCCAGTTCTCGACCTACACGCTGGCCGGCTCGAACACGCAGACGCTCCGCGACATCATGGATCGGCTCCGCAATACCTATTGTGGGTCGATCAGTGCCCAGTTCATGCACATCGACGAACTGGAAGTGCGCGAGTGGCTTCAACGGCGAATGGAAGAATCACAGAACCGCCTGAAGCTTTCCCGCGACGAACAGATTCGCATTCTCACGCGGTTGACCGACGCCGTGATTTTTGAGGAGTTCATCCGCCGCAAGTTTGTCGGTGCCAAGAGCTTTTCGTTGGAAGGGGCCGAAAGCCTCATCCCACTCCTGGATTTGGCCATCGAAAAGGCCGCAACCCAGGGCACCGAGTCAATCGTCATGGCCATGGCCCACCGTGGTCGGCTCAATGTGCTAGCCAACATCATCGGCAAGTGTCCGCAGGATATTTTCCGCGAATTCGAGGACATCGATCCCGAATTGTATCGCGGTGGCGGCGACGTCAAGTATCACTTGGGCTACTACAACGACTACGTGACTTCGACGGGCCGGAAGGTTCACCTTTCGCTCTGCTTCAATCCGAGCCACCTGGAGTTCGTCAATCCGGTGGCCTTGGGGCTAACGCGAGCCAAGCAGGATCGCAGTGCCGACTTCAACCACGAGCAGAGCATGGCGATCCTGATCCACGGTGACGCAGCCTTTATCGGCGAAGGAATCGTGCAGGAGACGCTCAATCTGAGCCAGTTGCCCGGCTATTCGGTGGGTGGCACGGTTCACGTGGTGATCAACAACCAGATCGGGTTTACGACCCCGCCGGAGCAGAGCCGCTCGACAACTTATGCCACCGACATCGCAAAGATGTTGCAGATTCCGATCTTTCACGTCAACGGCGAGCAGCCGGAGGCCGTGGCCCAGGTGATCAACTTGGCGTTGGACTTCCGCGCCACGTACCACCGCGACGTGGTGATTGATATGTATTGCTATCGCCGATGGGGCCACAACGAAGGTGACGAGCCGGCCTTCACTCAGCCGTTGCTGTGCCAGTGGATCGAGAACCACAAGTCGGTCCGCGACGCCTACATGGAACATCTCCTGGCGTTGGGTGAAGTGACCCAGGCCGAGGGCGACGAGATCGCCGCCCATCGCCGCGAGAACCTCGAGTATGCCCTGTCGCTGGCCCGCCGCGAGGATTTTGTGCCGCGGCCGAAAGTTTTGGGCGATGTGTGGAAAGGCTACCATGGCGGTCCGGAGCGACTGGACGACGACGTCGAGACCGGCATTGCCCTGCCGCGGCTGACTTCTTTGCTGCATCGACTAACCGAATTGCCCGACAACTTCCACCTCCACCACAAATTGAAGCGGATGCTCGAGGGCCGGCGGCAGATGGCAGCCGGAATGCAGTCTTTGGACTGGTCGGCGGCCGAGGCTTTGGCTTACGCTTCGCTGTCGATGGACGGTTACCGGATCCGCCTCTCGGGCCAGGATTCGATCCGCGGCACATTCAGCCACCGACATTCGGCCTTTTACGATACCGAAGACGGTCACGGTTACTTCCCGCTGAAAAACCTCTCGACAGAGCAGATGACGGTCGAGATCTACAACAGCCCCTTGTCGGAAGCGGGCGTGTTGGGCTTTGAATATGGCTATAGCCTCGGCTATCCCGATGCCCTGGTACTCTGGGAAGCGCAGTTCGGTGATTTCGCCAACGTGGCCCAAGTGATCATCGATCAATTCATCGTCAGCGCGGAAGAGAAGTGGCGGCATCTCAGCGGCGTCGTACTCTTGCTGCCCCACGGTTTTGAAGGCCAAGGTCCAGAACACTCCAGCGCACGGGTCGAGCGATTCCTGCGGCTAGGCAACGACGAGAACGTGCAAGTCGTAGTACCCAGCACGCCGGCCCAGTTCTTCCATGTGCTGCGGCGACAGGCCATCCGGCGATGGAAGAAGCCGCTGGTCGTGCTGACGCCCAAGAGCCTGTTGCGGCATCCGGCCTGCGTTTCGTCCCTGGAGGATCTAGCCCGCGGCCGCTTCCAGCGAGTTATTCCAGATGGGACGATGGCAGGCAAGCAGCCGAGCCGTGTGTTGTTGTGCAGCGGCAAGGTATACTACGAGCTTTTGGAGGTTCGTAACCAACGGCACCCGGACGTGGCGATTCTACGGCTGGAGCAATTGCATCCTCTGCCGCAGTCGCAGTTGAAGGCGGCCTTAGAGCAATTTGCCGATGGCACGCCCGTGATCTGGGTCCAGGAGGAGCCGAGGAACATGTCGGCCTGGTACAGTCTGAAGATCAAGTTTGGCGAATTGCTCTTCGGACGATTCCCGTTCTCGGAAGTCGCCCGCGCCGAGTCGGCTACGCCAGCCACCGGTTCGGCCTGTTGCTATCGCCTGGAACAAAAAGAACTTTATGCCCATGCGTTCGACGAACACTGAGAGTAATTATAAACCATGAAACACGAACTCAAGGTTCCTACGGTTGGAGAATCGATTCAGGAAGTCCAGATTGGCCAATGGCTGAAAGGTGAAGGCCAATGGGCCAACAAGGACGAGAGCTTGGTGGAGATTGAGAGCGACAAGGCCACGGTGGACGTGGCCGCTCCGGCCGCTGGCATCGTGGTGCAGGTGTTGCATCGCCAGGGCGACGTGGTGCCTGTAGGAACATTGATCGGTTATTTGGAAGAAGCACCGCAGCCAGCGGTCGAAGCACCTGCTCCTCCGTCGCTCCTCCGGCCAGATCGCGGAACCGCAAGCGAAGCCGCAGGTACTTCGTCCGCTCCATCCGAACCTACCGCTGCGGCCGATAGCGGCAAGAACGCTCAGTTGATGCAGCCAGAAAGCCAGCCAGCCACGCAGATAAGTGCCTTGCACGGTGCGCCGTCGCGCGCGGAGGAGATCGTGCCCATGACGTGGTTCCGCCGCCGCATCGCCGAGCGGCTGGTCGAGGCCCAGAACACCGCTGCGCTCCTGACCACGTTCAATGAAGTCGATATGTCGGCCGTGATTGAAATCCGACAGCAGTACCGCGACGCCTTCCAGGAACGCTACAACGCCAAGCTCGGGTTCATGTCGTTCTTCGTCAAGGCCGTGATCGAGTCATTGAAGGCTTGCCCCGAACTCAACGCCGAGATTCGCGACAACAACATCCTCTATCGCAACTTCTACGACATTAGCATCGCGGTCAGCGGCGGCAAAGGGCTGGTCGTGCCCGTGCTTCGCAATGCCGAACTGTTGGGCTTTGCTGCGATCGAGCAGACGATCAGCGATTTTTCCGGCCGGGCGAAATCGGGCCAGTTGAAGCCCGATGAACTGATGGGCGGCACGTTCACGATCACCAATGGCGGCGTATTCGGCTCGATGCTTTCCACGCCGATCATCAATCCGCCCCAGAGCGGCATCCTGGGCCTACACGCCATCCAGGATCGGCCGGTCGCACGCAACGGCCAGGTCGTCATCCGGCCAATGATGTATGTAGCCCTGACCTATGACCACCGCATTGTCGACGGCCGCGAGGCGGTCGGCTTCTTGAAGCGGATCAAGGAATTCATTGAGGAGCCGTCAAGGCTGTTGTTGCAGGTTTAGGAGGGGAGGGCATCGGAATACGCGACTCAATCTACCAACCCGTCATAGTCGGCATGTGAGCCGATCCAGAACCAGGTGACGGTGTTCCCTTTGCGTCGCCCAATAGCGCGCCATCCACGGCCGATTCGCACCGAACACAAACCCTCGTGCCCTCGAATCGGCTTAAATCGCAAACCGGGTTGTGACGGGTTTGCACGCCAAATCCTGTACGCGCGCCTCGCATTCTCCCGAACCTCACTGGGCAAGCGTGCGAAGTAGTCGATGAAGTCCGCGGTGACGATAGAGGTCATAGTTCGTCAAATCCGGCTGTCCGGCATTGGCCTGCCTGTACCTGTTTTTCGGCTCTGGCCGCCAATGCCGCCAACTTACTAGGCGTGCGAGCCAGTGACTCCTCCCACCGCCGATCATCCTCTAACTCTTCCAAGATGATGGCCGCGATGGTATCTTGCTCAGCGTCCGATAATTTGCGAGCTTCCGCCACCGCTTGATCGAGCAATTGTGACATCGACAAATCTCCGCTGGTTTAATGGCAAATGGTCCGATTCGGACTCTCGTTCTTATTGTCCGGGTGCGAGGGGCGTTCGGCAAGAGTGAACAGAGGGCGCATTGACTCTTTTGCCCGCAGTCACTAAGCTATTATTGCTCAGCGAGGGCATTTTCTACGGGTTTGCACCAACAACCCACTATCGTCCGCGTTGAGTATACTTCTTTTTGACAAATTTTGAGGAGGTTTCATAACCATGGCATACGACGTGACATTAGTTCTTGGTGATGGGGTAGGTCCGGAACTGGCCGAGGCGGCACGCCTGTGCGTCGACGCCACCGGGGTGAAGATTTCCTGGGACCCACAAGAAGCGGGGATTGATGTCATGGAGCGGACCGGCACTCCTTTGCCCGAACCGCTGCTGGCGAGTATTCGCCGCACCCGATGTGCCCTGAAGGCCCCCATCACGACACCGGTAGGCAAGGGTTTTCGCAGTGTCAATGTGCAACTCCGCCTGGAATTCGATCTGTATGCCTGCGTTCGCCCCTGCAAGCAATATCCGGGAGTTCGTACCTTTTTTAGTGGTGTGCCGGTCGATCTGGTCATCGTCCGCGAGAATACCGAAGACCTTTATGCCGGCATCGAGTTCGAGGCCGGCGCGACCAAAACATGCGAGCTGATCGATTACCTTAACCGTGTGTCGGCGGATAAACAGATCAAGACCCCGAACAATGCGACCGGTATCTCGATCAAGCCGATCAGCATTTTCGGCAGCGAGCGGATCGTTCGGTATGCCTTTGAATACGCACGGGCCAATGGCCGCAAGAAGGTTACGGCGGTCCACAAGGCCAATATCATGAAGCACACCGACGGCCTCTATCTGGCCACCGCCCGCAAGGTGGCCGAGCAGTTCCAGGACATCGAGTTCGAGGACCGCATCGTGGACAATATGTGCATGCAGTTGGTGCAAAAGCCCGAAATTTACGACGTGCTCGTGCTGCCCAACTTGTACGGCGACATTCTCAGTGATCTGGCGGCTGGTCTGGTAGGCGGGCTGGGAGTCGCGCCGGGAGCGAATGTCGGTGCCAACGGGGCCATCTTCGAGGCCACCCACGGCAGTGCCCCGAAGTACAAGGGGCTGAATAAGGTTAATCCCACGGCACTGATTCTCTCCGGGGCCTTGATGCTGCGGCATCTCAAGGAGACGGATGCTGCCGAGCGGTTGGAGCGGGCTGTCGCCGCCGTGATTGCCGAAGGCCGCGATGTAACCTATGACATGAAGGCCCATCGCGACGACCCCACCGCCGTCGGCACTCGCGAAATGGCCCAGGCGATCTGCCGCAAGGTCGCAGTCGGGGGGTAAGGTTACCTGCGAAGCTGTGAGCGGCTTTATCGGGGGGAAAATTCGCAAAATTGCCAAGTTGGCCTATTTTCCACCATCAGATTTCATGTAAACTCTACCCGCTAGTCGAACTTGACAGGAAAGCTGGGTTGCGATTCGCGGCATGGAGGCGGCATCATGACAAATAATAATTGGAAGGCTGGCCTGCTGGGCTTGGCCCTCCTGGCCGGATTAGGCATCCTTTGTCCACTGCTGATGGCACCCTATATTCCTCTGGTCGATCCCGACGAAGGGCTGCACGCCGCGATTGCACAAGAGATGATCGAGAGCGGGGATTGGATCGTGCCGCACCTGCTGAACGAACCGTTCCTCGACAAGCCGATCCTTTACTTTTGGGCGATCGCTGCTTCGCTGAGTGTCTTCGGCATGTCGGAAGTAGCCGTTCGGCTGCCGGGTTTACTGTTCGGCATGCTTGGAACGCTGACCACGGCAGTCGTCGCATGGCGGCTTCTCGGTCGCCGTACCGGCCTGATCGCCGGCGTGTTCTATGCCTCGATGATCGTGCCGTTGGCACTGATTCAACTCCCGGCCCATGATGCGGCTCTGGTGCCCTGGGTCAACCTAGCCCTGTTGTGCTTCTGGGAGTCGGATCGCGGTGGTTTCGCTCGGCAGACACAGGCAGGATGCCTACGCTACGATTGGCACGCATGGGCATGGACCGTAGTGGCCGGCGTGGTGTTGGGGTTGGCCATTTTAACCAAGGGGCTGTTAGGCGTGGTCTTGGTGGGAATTGCCTACGGCGGATATCTCATCGTTTCGCGACGGCTGCGAGCCATTCACTGCTTCCGTGCCGGACTGGCCTTGACCGTGGCGGCCATCATTGGCTCATCGTGGTATCTTGCCGTGGAACAATCCAACCCCGGTTTCCTTCGCTATTATTTCTTCGAGCGCCACGTGCTCGGTTTCTTCACCAGTTCGCAACCCCACGGCGTGGCACCGTGGTGGTATTATTTTCCCATCCTCATCGCTGGAGGAATTCCCTGGATTGCATACCTGCCGGTGCTATTTCAAGATGCCTTGAGCCGCTGGCGAAATCGAATTCCTGCCGTGACCGACGATCGCGGCAACCGGCCCCTGCTATTGCTGGCCTGTTGGTTCATCGGCTGCACACTCTTTCTCATGGTTTCGCGTTCAAAACTCATCACGTATATCTGGCCGGTCTTTCCAGCGATGGCGATCCTGACGGCAATCGTTTGGGCGAGGAAGATTGATGGGGTGCTTTCCGATGGTGCCAAACATTGGATGGGTCGGATCGTCTGGTGTACTTGCCTGATTGGCCCATTCTGCCTGCCGACCACTTTTGCGATTACGCAGATTGCGTTGCCGACACAGTTCTCGCCGCTGGCCTGGACGCTAGCGGTCATGGCGGGGCTAACTTCCTTGGTGCCGCTCTGGGGCTGGTTGCGAGGCCGGGATCACTTGACGTTGGGACTAGGGGCAACGACCGTCTGCGGTCAACTGGTCGTTTTGTTGCTGTTCGCCTTCCCACAGGTTGCCGCGGGGCTTTCCGGCCACGATTTGGCGGTTTATTTCAACGGTACCCGGGAATTGCCGTCGCGGATGCTGATGGCCCAGGAGCGGGTCGGTTCGTTCATTTTCTATCTCGATCACGACCTGCGCAGCCAGTTGCAACTCAGCCAGATAGTGAATCAGGACATCACCGCCCCCCTGCCCACACCCGCGCTGGGCACGAATGAATGGCTCGTCATCCCCGAGCGTCATCTGCTTGTCGTATTGAATAACTACGACCTATCGTCGCTGCCTTACCAGCAGGCCGGCCGCTTCCGGCTTTATCGGCGCAGCGACATCGAGCCGCGGGCACTGATCGGCCAAACCGCGGGGAGGTAGGAGCTGGGGGTATTGTGGCTAAAGCTAAAGAGCTGGCTCAATATTTGTCATGGGCCCGCTTGTAAGGCGTGGGAATCGAATCGCCGCATATCACCCAATAGGCCCATGTTTAGCGACTGCCTTTTCTTCGGCATTCTGTTGTGGGGCTCCCCCCGGTTGCGAGAATACCTTTTGTATTAGAACGGCCATCACAACGACGGCCCCAAGGGGCTTTACCATCTGACTCAGAGGCGTTTTCAAAAGCACTTGTAGGGCATGGCTCAGTAGACTGCTCAACACAACCAGTCCCAAAACAACCTGAACGAACCTGCGCCCATGGGATCTGGAAAGACACCACAAGACCCCTACTACGGGGGCGAGCATGGCATAGGTGTTCTTCTCGGTCCCTGGGCTCAGGAGAAGGAGGAATCCTGCGTAGATTCCGTACAAGAACAGAGAGCGGTCGGCCGATTCCTGCAATCTCGATTTGCCCACGATGTATACCCAGAGTGCCGCAATGGCGCAGAGCAACCTCACGATGAGCTGTTCCCTGTTGCCAAAACTCACTCCAATTGCCTGTATCAATCCAATAAGGGATGGCATGATGATGGATTCTTTGTTCCGTGCGGTTGTGTTTAGCATGTGGGGCACATCCGCATATTGCGCAAAAATGTAAGCGGAATCCTGGAACAGAAAGGGAAGAAGAAACATGACGAGTAAGAAAAGAAGGGTCCTGAGTATGGATGCCCGATACGCGACGGTCGCTAGCAACAAGAACGGAAGCGAGATTGGCTTGAATGCCACGGCCAGTGCCATGAACAAAGATGCTCTCCAAAAGCGAGACCTCTCCAGGTTCACCGCGGCAAGCATAAGCAGACCAGCCATTGCCAGCGTCATCTGTCCTAGCTTGGTTGCGCCAATGCTCAACATGCAGGCAATAATGGAAGTCTGCAGAAACGATACACGGCTTCCATCCACGCGTTCTGCCCTCGCCAAACTGAAGACTCCGACACTGAACAGGGTTAGGTTGGCAAACCTCCATAGCACTGCCATCGGTGTGAACGGGGCATGTGCAAAAAGTGTGAAGAAGCACGCGGCCGATGGAAAATACAAGAAGCGTGGCTCCGGCTCGCTATAAAGTGGCCTGCCTGCAAGGAAATCGGCCCCAGCTTGAAAGTAGATTCCGCAGACGTTTCCAACGTCAGGCGGATCATTTCGTGTCTGTAGAATTATCGTCAAGCCATAGATTCCCCATAGCCACCAAGCCGCCGCGTTGCTCCAGGCTGCTGGGTTACTGCGGAACGTGGTCGGCAATTTGCCAAGCGAGTTTTTCATATTGGTTCCGCTCAAGAAGTAGCTTGGATGCCTCGGCACATTCCCTGCTCAATACAGCAGCTCTTCCGTCACGGGGCCGCTGGTAATCGGTCGACGAGCACCCGGCGCAGGAGAGTGGGGTGCGGCGGCATCACCAGAAGAGGGGTCTTCGCCGGAAGTTGCGAAACGATAGCGGAATGTGATCTCGGTGCGGCCCAACGTAAGACAGTCGCCCGGCAAAATTTCAGCCTCGCGGATTCGGACGCCGTGCATGAAGACCCCGTTCTTTGAATCAAGATCCCGCACCACCAGCGCATCGCCCTGCTGAAAAAGTTCACAGTGCGAATGGCTAATCCAAGGGTCCGTAAGTCGCACATCGTCTTTTTCGTCCCGGCCGAGAATGGCGGGCAGGCTCTCCAGAAGACAGCGCAACTGGCGGGCATAGTGGTCGAGAATAATCAGTTCCAGAGGAAGCAGGTCCGTGGACACTGCCGCGGCTGCCGGACCTGCACCTGTAGTCGTGTCTGTCGAATCGGTCATGGCTGCACCTCCACTGGCTGTGCCATCAGTACCCAGGAAACGGATTTCTTGCGCCACCGGCGACTCTACACCAAGAGGGATTCTCGCAGTCTTTGAGGGAATTGTCAACAACAGTAGCCCGCTAAGCCAAGAGAACTGGAATGTCTGACTGAGGCAGCCCTACGTAGAATGGAATAAATTTCGTTCTACTTACCCGAAAAAGACAAGGCGAAGGAATGAATTCCATTCTACTAAGCTAAGCCGACAAAGGCGGCCGCAGGCGGGCGATCAAGCGTCGGAAAAGGATCGACAGGTCGTCCCAGAGTGAGTAGGCCACGGGTGTGACCAGCAGCGTCAATAAGAGCGAGAGCGACTGCCCACCGAGAATCACCTTGGCCAAGCTGCCGCGCGATGCGGCACCAGGGCCTTGCCCCAAGGCGATGGGCACCATGGCGGCGATGAGCATCATCGTGGTCATTAAGATCGGCCGTAGGCGGGTGTGGTTGGCCTCCAGGATCGCCTCGGTCCGCGGCATTCCCTTGGCTCGCAGCACATTCGTGTAATCCACCTGCAAGATGCCGTTTTTCTTCACGATGCCGAAGAGCATGAATAGCCCAAACATGGCGTAGATGTCGAGGTTCGTCCGCAGCATGAGCAACGACACAATGGCGAACGGCAGGGTTAGCGGCAAGGCAATCAGGATCGTCACGGGGTGGATGAAACTCTCGAACTGGGCCGCGAGGATCATGTACATGAAGAGGAAGCTCACGAGAAAGGCGATGCCGAAACCGTTGTTCGATTCCTTGAGGGTCTTCACCCGGCCGAGAAATTCGCCGCGGTATTCGACCGGCAGGTGCATCGATTGGACATAGGCATCCAGTTCGCTGGCGGCGTCGCCTAGTGCCTTGTTGCCTTCCAGGTTGGCGGTGACCACGACTTGCCGCTGCATGCCGTAGCGATCGATGGTTGACGGCCCCTTGGCCGGCACGAGGTCGGCCACATTGGCTAACTCGATGAGCATCGCCTCGCCGCTGGCCTCGGTACGTCGCGAAGGGATCATCAGCCGGGCGATACTGTTCTTGCGGTCGCGATTGGGCAGTTCTGCCCTCAACCAGACGTCGTATTGCTCATCGAATTCCTTGTACTTTGAGACGGGCATTCCGCCCACGAGTACTTGCAGTGTGGTGGACATCGCCAGGACCGGTACGCCGAGGTCCGAGGCTCGTTTGCGGTCGGGTTTGACCAGCAACTCGGGCTTTCGCAGCGTGAGGCTAGTATCGACATCGACGAAGTAGCTTGGCCCCTCGGGCAGCACGCCATAAAAACTTGGATCCTTCTTCAGATTTGCGTCGACCGTTTCCATCAACCGTGTTTCGTTCCAGTCGCGGTGCGTGTGACTTTCAATGGCGATGCCCAGCTTGCGCGGGTCGCGATTCATCCAGGCCATGATTTGCTCGGAATAGATTTGCAAATCGTCGAGGTTCGGGCCGCGGAGGTTAAAATCGATCATCGCCTGGCGAAAGCCTTGCGCCTGGAAGGCAGAAACGTCCTGCACGGAGACTCGCAGGTCGGGATATTCCGTCAAGATCCGCCGGGCGTCGTTTTGCACCTCAAACTGGCTGAAGTACTTGTTCGCATCGACACTGCGGCCGAGCAAGCCGTCGAACCAGTGGCGGACGTCGTACCACTTGACTGTCCGCTCTTCCAGGTCGGCCATGCGGGCGTAGATATTACCGATCGTGACATCCCCCTGCCCACGACTCACGCGGCCGGTCGTGTCACCGATGCTGGAGAATACACCTGTGACGCCGCGGAGCTTGGCAAGGCGGCCTTCAATCTCGGCGAAAATTTCATCGGACTGCCTGAGCGAATAGCCTTCGGGCATGGTCACGGCCACTTCAAACTCGCTTTGATCGTCGCGAGGAATAAAGTCGAAGCCGATGATGCGGAAGAGTATCGGTGTAGCCGCCAGCAGCAGGACACACGCCAGCACGATCACCCAGCGATGCTGCAAAGACCATCGCAACAAGGCCCCGTAACCGCGATCGATGCCTCGCCAGACCCAACCGGACTTGCTGCTGTGGTTCTTGTCCAGCACAAGGAACCGAGAGCAGAGCATGGGCGTCATCGTGAACGAGATGCACATACTCATGAAGATGGCAAAGGCCACCGTTGCGCCGAAACTACTGAAAAATTTTCCGACCCGCCCTTGCATGAAGATCACCGGCGCGAAGATCACCAAAAGCGACATCGTCGTGGCCACGACGGCCATGGCGATTTCCCGTGTGGCAGTCGAGGCGGCCTCGCGTGCCGTGCGGCCATATTCCTCCATGTGGCGGAAGATGTTCTCGTGGATCACCACGGCATCGTCGATCACGATTCCCACGGCCAGAATGAGGCCCAACATGACGATGTTGTTGAGCGTGTAGCCCATGAACGCCATGAAGGCAAACGTGGATATGATGGAGGCGGGAATCGAAAGCGTTGCGATGATTGTCGTCCGCCAGTCACGGATGAAGAACAGGATCGTGCCCGCTACCAGAAGGGACGCGATCAAGAGGTGAAACTTCAATTCTTCGATCGTGCGGACGATGAACTTGGATTGGTCTTTGACGATGAACGTGGAAATGTCCGGCGGCAGCGACGGCTGGAGCCGCTCGAGCCGCTCGCGGACTCGCCGCACGACCTCGACCGTGTTGGCTCCCGACTGCTTTTGCACGATCAGGCTGACGGCGGCGTTGCCGTTGAGCCGGGCCTGGCCGCGAGGTTCTTCAAACGTGTCTTCCACGCGGCCGATGTCGCGGAGGCGGACCGGGTAACCGTTCATATTGGCAATGATCAGATCGCGGAATCCCGCCGGGGTTTCCACTCGGCCCATGGTGCGAAGCACGACCTCGCGCTGCCCCTGATCGACGCGGCCGCCAGGCAATTCGAGGTTCTCTCGCGCCAGGGCGTCGCGGACCTGGGCGATGGAGAGGTGATAACTGGTCAGCTTGTCGGTATCGATCCAGATGTTCACCGCCCGCTGCCGTCCGCCCACGAGGATCGCCGCGCCCACGCCGGAAAGGCTCTCGATGTCTTCTTTGATCCGCCTGCGGGCGATTTCGGTAATCTCTTGCATGGAACGCTTGCCGGAGACGGCGATTGTCACGACGGGCATGGCGTTGATGTCGAACTTGTCGATGATCGGCGGATCGACACCCTCGGGGAGTTGGGCCATGATCGTGGAGATCTTGTCGCGGACCTCCTGCGCGGCCACGTCACGATTCTTATCCAGGAAGAATTGCACCGTGATCCGCGAGATGCCTTCCTGGGTCGTGGAACGCAACTCGTCGATGCCGTTGACGGTGTTGATGATCTCTTCCAGCGGCTTGGTGACGCTGGTTTCCATGACCTCGACGCTCGTACCCCTGAGCGTCGTGGTGACGACGACCACCGGCAGTTCGACGTTGGGAAACAGGTCGACGCCGAGCATATTGTAGGACACCAATCCCAGCACCAGCGGTGCGGAGACAAGCATGACCGTAAACACAGGTCGTTTGATGCAGAGATCCCAGATGGTCATGAATAGTGGACGGTGGTTGGTGGACGGTGGACGGTGGACGTTGGTTGGTGGTTGGTGGTACTCAGTTCTCAGTACTGTCCTAACTCCTAACTCCTAACTTCTAACTCCTAACTACTAACTCCTAACTCCTACTTCTTTCCTTTGCTTCGCACTTCGGCCCGCACATCCTCGGCCAATTGCGTCTGGCCGGAGGTAATCACGGGTGTGTCGGGCAATAATTCGCCGGGCTTTTTGGTCTCGATCTCGACCCAACGCTTGCCCTCGGTATCCTTGTCGCAGTCGTCGATGCCGAGTGAGACTTCAATGGCATGGGTTTTGCCGTCGCGGATCACGAAGACCTTGTGTACGCCGGCAAACGAGACCACTGCTTCCAACGGCACGGCCATCGCGCGAGCGTCACTTTGCGTGATAATCGCCAACTTGGCAAACCCGCCGGCCCGCAAGATGCGGTCTTCGTTGGGTACATGGACTTCGACTTGGAAAGTGCGGCTGAGCCTATCGACCGTGGGGCTGATGCGTTTCACCTTACCGGGAAAGACACGATCGGGATAGCCCTCGACGTTAATTTTGACATCCTGCCCTAGTCGCACCTGGCCCATATAGCGCTCCGGCACCGCCGCACTCAACTTCAGCTTCTTATCGACTACCAACCGATAGACCGGCTTGCTCATGAACGTGCTGGCCACAACCATCTCGCCTTCGGTAACCATCCGCTCGGCCACAACATACTCGCTATGCACATCCCCGAACTCATTCTTCACACCCTCCTCCTCATCTTCCTCGATCCTCGCCACGGGCACTTTGACTTGCGTATCGGCTAGGTGCTGGAGCGCTATGTTCAGCAGGGCATGTTTTTGCCGCGCAGTGGCCACGGTTGACATGATGTCGATTTCGGCCTGTTCGCGGGCGGCTTTGGCGACCTCAAAGTCGGTGGTGCTTTGCTCCAGGTCTTCCTGGGAAATCGCATTGCCCTGCCGCAAGGGAATCGCTCGCTGGAGCTTGCGATGGGCGTTTTCCTCGACGTTCACGGCCCTACGGTAGACGGGTAGCTTTGCAACAAACTTTTGGATGTCGAGCGTTTCTGACGGAAGCACGGTGCAGCCGATCTTGGCAAGTTCTGCTGCCAGGGATCTCCGAACCTCATCGACGGTAAGCTGATACTCGGTGCGGTCGATTTCCAAGAGCACATCGCCCGTACGAACGATGTCCTGAACATTGTGATGAACCTTGACCACGTGTCCGCCGACCTTGGGCGTCACGGCCACTTCCTCAAAACCCTGGAAACTGCCGACCGTATCGACGGACCGCTGGATCGGCTTCATTTCTACCATCGCGACGGTGACCATGACCGGCGGCTTTTCGGCAACGCCCGGCAGTTTGTCGCCCGGCGATCGGATTGCGGCCGCGCCGCGATTTCCAAGTGCTAGAAACGCGGCGATGGCCACGACCACCGCTATTGGAATCCCCACAGCCAACCCAAGCTTGAGCCGCCAACGAGTTCTCGGCTGGACCTGCGATTGGATGGATATTTGCTGTAACATGACTCTGCTTCCTTAAATTCGTAGAACGGAATTTATTCCGTTGTTTTATCTTTCTCGATCAACGGAATGAATTCCGTTCTACGTAGGTCTTTCGTGTTCGTTCCGTGGGACTCAGGATGCCGTGAAAAACGATGTCTAGGATGTCGCCGGCCTGATCGGCGGCCGAACGGCGACGACCGGTGAAATAGTTGGTGAACATGGTGCCATAGACCAGGTCGCTCAAAACGTCGTTGATGCGGTCCACGTCGATCTCGCGGACCCGGCCTTCCGCGATCAACTGCCGGAAGAAGGCGTGATGCTTCTCGCGGTCGGCCTCCATGTGCTCGAAGTAGGTCGGTCTCGGCCGATCCTTGAACTGCGCCCGCTCCTGCACCAGCAGTTCGACGAACTCAGGGTGCTCTGCGAAGAAGTCGAGGTAACGGCGGATGGCATGAGCGATTTTGTCCAGGGGGTCTTCGACCTGACCGGCCGCCGCCTCAAGGGCATCCAGAAGCTGCCGCATGAGCCGATCGCAGGCAGCAAGAAATAATTCTCGCTTGTTGGGGAAGTAGCGGTAGATGGTGCCCTTGCCAACGCCCAGCTTGTCGGCCAGCATTTCGGTCGTGGCCTCGGAATATCCATGCTCGGCGAAAAGACTGCCCGCCGCTTCCAGGATTTCATCGCAACGGCGGTCGCGAAGCTGCTCGTCCACCGGCCGGCCGGGACGTACACGAAGGACTTCGGATTCCATGGATTGCTCCGCAGGGTGTGAAACATAAAGGCTAATTGACGGACCAGTCAGTCTATTAATTGTAATTCATTGGGAATGGGAGGGCAAGGGGGAATTTCCACGTGTCGGGGCAATTTCCACGGAAGAGTGGAGTTCCGAAATTATTGCCAAGATTTGAGGAATCTGCTATTTTGGGGGCATGGTAAGATTAGCGAGAACTGGGGCCATACGGTAGGCGACCCGAGGCGGGGAACCGCCAGCGTCATGGTTTCGATTTCGGTCGGTAGTCGTTGGGATCGAGGCAGGCGTTATAACAAGCCCGGTCGATTTGCAGCCAGTCGGTGTTGTTGATTCCGCGGGTGTTGGTAGCGGTGGGGCTGACGGGGTAGACGCAGGCCAGCTTGATCCACCGGGTCTGCTGGCGCGAGATGCTCTTCACTTCGTCGGCCACTTCGGACAAATCTTGATCCTGGCTAAAAATCAGCGCGACATCGAAACTTCTCTCCCGCGTCATGCGAACCACGTCCAGGGCAATGCGTATATCAATGCCTTTTTCTTGTCCCACCAGGACCACGGTCGAGCCGCCGCCGGGAAGACTGACCGTCTGGTTGCGGTACTTGAGGTGTCGCCAGTAGGTGTGGATGCCGCGCGTTCCCATGACCGCCAACTTCCCCGTCCAGAAGTGGTTCCAGAACGGATCGTCTTTGGAGTTTGGTAGCCCGGTGTAAAAATACGTCTCCAGCAGGTTCCACCCGCGAGAAGAGCAGATCGCCTGGGCGAGGGCAAGCGGATCGTAGTTAGGCCACCGGTAGCCAAAGGCTTTTTTTACGGCGTAGAATAGGTTTTGGCCATCAAAAAACGCGATGGCTCGTTTAACTGGGGGTTCCGTAGGCATGGGTTACCGTCATGAGAGAAAGCGGCCCAGTAAGAAAACCGGGCAGCCAAGAAAAACAGAACCCCGCACGAGGCCTTGCGGCTGATCTTGCGGGGAGTAGATGATATTTAGATTATCGGCTGAACAGTGGCCAAAGTCAAGTGGTCGAGTCATAAGAATATAGGATAACGGGTTGGCCCAATCTTGTCATGGGGGGCGAGGGCGGTCGTCGCCTCGTAAACTTGGCAAAACATGCTAAGAAAATGGGCGAATCGCGGGCAGAATACCTTGGCGTGCGCTCCCAGCACGGCCGACCTGTGGTCGTCTGTGGAGGAAATAGTAGGTTGTGTCCCCAAACCCAAGAAACGCGGCCTAAAACCGAAACAGAATACGAATTAAATCATGCGTCCCCTGGAATTCTTGGGGAGCGGGTCATTCTCAGAACTCACCTTACAGCAGAGCGAAAGACCGCTAGCTGTGGCTGTCGGCACGCCCGTGGGGATCAGCCCCCCTTGCGTAACCCCTGCGTTATTTGGTATGTTGACGAAGTGAAAATCTGTTTCGCGAACATGGTACCGTGAGTGCGGCGGTTTGTCCCGAAGGGACATTTGACAATAGCCCAGCGATTTATCGCTGGGTTGGAAAGGCGAGCGAAACCGAAAGTCCCGGAGGGACGACTGAAAAAGGCTACCGTGGCGGGATTCAGCCGTCCCTCCGGGACTGGATGAGGTCTTGCGGAATTCCGATCCCAGCGATAAATCGCTGGGCTATTCTCACTCGCCCCTCCGGGGCAAATTGCCTCGCCCTCGTAAACAAATCCCGCCCGACCACCCCAGTACGCCAATCCCAACTTTGCATCGCCCTAGACCAGGAGTGCGGTTACGGTGGAAGTTATCCAACAAATTGACGATATTCTGCAAGTCCTCAACAGCCACGGAGTACAATATATCCTTATAGGGGGAGTGAACTTTCTCCTGCGCCATCAGCCAATCACTACTTTTGATGTCGATTTCTGGATTGAGGATTCCGACGAGAATCGGGCACGATGCCACGCCGCCTTAGTAGTACTCGGTGCCTCTTGGGGCCCTGACGATGAGCAGTGGCGGGACGTTAAGGATTTGCATGCAAACTGGTTGACGCGACAAGGCGTTTTCTGTCTTACCAGTCGTCACGGCTGGATTGATTTGTTTCGCGCGGTCAAGGGACTTGGTTCGTGGTCCGATTCTCGGCAACGCGCCAGCACGGGAATCACCGCCAAGGGTACGGCGTATGTCGGCTTGTCTGATGAGGACATGTTACAATGTCAGTTGGCACTCTCTGAGGAAGAGCGAAAACTTGATCGAGTGCGAGTTTTGAAGGCAGCCCTGCAATGCAATAAGAAATGATCATGTCAACGCCCGCGGAAACCTTGCAGCCCATGTCCGAGATATTTCAGCCCGCCGAAAAGGCATTTGACGACGGCCTAAAACATCGCGAAGAAGCAAAACGCGAGGCCGCAACTGATCCGGCCGCACGTTGGGAGGCTGTACAGGAATTCATGGTCTGGGCTGCGTCGCAGTCAACCGCCCCGAAAATGACGCCTGCGGCATGCAAGGCCAAAGAGCGGCGTCTTCTGGCGGGAATGGCGGGAATGTTCGCGGAACAGGCGCCCAAAGAGTGACCGCATGATTCAATCCGCCATCCAACGTGTGGAATCCGGCCACGATCTGTCGATGGACGAGGTCGCCGAGACGTTCGAGCAGATCATCTGTGGATGCTGCACCGAGGAGGATGTTGCCCGCTGGCTGCTGGCCCTGAATCGTAAAGGCCCGAGTGTGAGCGAAGTGGCGGGGGCGGCCCTGGCCCTGCGGAGGAAAATGACGCCGATCCGTTCGTCCCGACCCGAATTGCTGGATACCTGTGGCACGGGCGGCGATCAGTTGCATACCTTCAATATCAGCACGGCGGCAGCCCTGGTCACGGCCGCGGCGGGCGTGCCCGTGGCCAAGCATGGCAATCGGGCGGCTAGCAGCCGTAGCGGATCGGCCGACGTACTGGCCGTACTGGGCGTGAATATTGAGGCGGACGTTGCCTGTGTCGAGCATTGCCTGGACGAGTTGGGCATCTGCTTCTGCTTTGCTCCTCTGCTGCACAACGCCATGAGGCATGTTGCCCCCGTGCGAAAGAAACTGGGTGTGCCCACCATCTTCAACATCCTTGGTCCGTTGATCAATCCGGCCGGTGCATCGCGACAGTTGCTAGGCGTGGGCAAGGCGGAACTTCGGCCGCTTCTGGCCGAGGCCCTGGTCCTACTGGGCACCACGCGGAGCGTGGTCGTTCATGGTGGCGACGGACTCGACGAGGTGACGCTCACGGGGTCTACCGAAGTTGCGGAAGCCGCCGGCCGGGTTCGGCATTTCCAGTGGAACCCGGCTGATTTTGGACTGGAAAGCATCCCTTTGAAGGCTATTCAGGTCAGCGGGCCTGACCAGAGTGCCGCGGCTATTCGCGGAGTACTGGCTGGGCAACCCGGTCCTGCCCGCGACATCGTCGTGGCCAATGCCGCAGCCGCCCTATGGACCGCCGGCAAGGCCTCTTCGCCTGGTGCGTGTGCTGGGCTGGCGGCCGAGGCCATCGATACGGCCGCCGCGAGCGATCTCCTTACTCGCCTTGTCGCCCGGAGCCATGGAAAGTAGCTCACCCCCCATTGCGTGTTGCCGTCAATATTGGATGGCGCACAATCCGCCCTTCGACCAGATAAATCACGTCCTCGGCAATGCTCGTGGCCAGGTCGGCAATCCGCTCGAGATTTCGGCTCACGGCCAGCAGCCGCAAGAGCGGGCCGACCTTGTCCGGCCGCTGCCGGATGGCTATTTCGATTTCCTTGCGGATGGTCGCCTTCATCTGGTCGATCTCGTCATCGCGTTTGCAGATCGAGGCGGCGTCGGAGGCGCTCAAGCTGATCAGCGAGTTGATGCTGTCGCGGAGTAAACACTGCGTCTTCTCGCACATCAGCCCCAGGTCACAGGGTAGCTCCGGCGGCGGATCGAGTACAAGCCCCCGGACCTTGCGAGCGATATTCACGGCCAGGTCGCCGATCCGCTCCAGGTCGTGATTCATCTTCAGCGTGGAAACCACGAAACGCAGGTCAACGGCCACCGGCTGATACAAGGCGAGCGTTTTCAGGCACTCTTCCTCGACCTCGATCTCGCAGAGATCGATTTCCTCATCCAGCCGTTCGACCTCTGCGGCCAAATCGTCGTCGCGCAACTGGACCGCCCGAACCGCCTTTTCCACCTGGCCTTCGACCATGGTGCAAAGCGACAGAACCTGCTGCTTCAGTTTGTTAATTTCCCGCTGAAAATGTGCTGACATCAATTAGGCTCCTGAGATTCCGGATTCTATCTATCGGCTCATCGCCGGGTTTGCGGACAATTGTGGTGCGGGCGTCCCGCCTGCCCAAAATGTTGTGGGCGAACGAGGCAGGCGAGACGCCCGCACCACAAACTTGGCGGAGAACCATCTATCCCATGCTTCGCTTTACAGTGCCCTGGGAATAGGCGATAATTCCTCTATTCTACACTAGAAATGTTAGGAAATGATGAATCTTGTCCTAATTGGTTACCGCGCCACCGGAAAAACGACCCTCGCACAACATTTGGCGCAGCGACTGGGCTGGGACTGGATCGATGCCGACGTGGAGATTGAAGATCGTGCGGGCAAGTCGATCGCCCAGATTTTTTCCGAGCAGGGTGAGCCGGCCTTTCGCGACCTTGAAGCCGAGGTAATCGCCGACCTTTGCCGCCGGCCTCGGCTGGTTGTGGCCGCCGGCGGTGGTGCTCCCCTGCGGGAAGAAAGTCGTCGGGCAATGCGGAAAACTGGGCAAGTCGTCTGGCTGACCGCGATGCCGGAAACAATCCTCGCGCGCATGACCGGCGATGCCACCACGGCCGATCGCCGCCCCAGCCTGACGGATCGGCCGCCGCTGGAGGAGATTGCGCAATTATTGTGTCGCCGCGAGCCGATTTATCGCGAGTCGGCCCACCTGACCGTCGATACCGAGGACAAGTCGCCCGAGCAATTGACCGAAGAAATCCTCGCTTGGCTCAGGCTTTCACCGAATTGGGGAGATTGAAACCGCAGACCGGTCAGGCTGGAAAGCCTGACGTACGATGAGACCGCAGACGTGCAACAAATCCTTTCCATTCCGATCGAGGCCCGACTGGCGATCCTTTTCGTGCTGGGCTGCTCTGTCGGAGCGGTGATCAATCTCGGCATTTATCGACTGGCCTGTTATCCGCGACCGATCAGCCCCTGGTCGCGGCCGCACCCCGACGCACCATCGCGACGGTACTGGGATCGACTACCGGTAATTGGTTGGCTAGGGCTGAGACGGGAAGCCGGCTTGCATGGCACCTGTTTCTGGATCCGGCCGATGTCGCTGGAACTGCTGACCGGGACCGCGTTCGCACTTCTGTATTGGTGGGAGATCGTCCGCCACGGCCTTTTGCCGCCGCAGATTCACAAGCTCGTCGTGATCCTCGATCCTGGAAACATCGCCTTTCCTGCCATCCGCCACGAGCAGTTCCTCGCCCATCTGGTTCTGTTCTGCTTCATGCTCGTGGCCTTTTGGATTGACGTCGATGAGATGACGATCCCTGACGGCGTGACAATTCCAGGCACACTCGCGGGGCTTGTGATCGTGACGCTATGGCCCTTTGCGTTCCTGCCGGAGTCGTTTGAACTTCCGAATGGGCTTTTCGATCAACCGATGTTGACCTCCGTTTGGCTGACTTCGCCCGACGACGTTCCTGCGATGCCGGACAATCCGACTGCGGTCCCCCGCTATGTGCCGCCGTGGGAATTGCCCGCGTGTACGGGCTGGCCCGCCTTGGCTGCGGCCATTGCGGCATTTTGTGCCTGGTGCCTGGCCCTGGCACCGGGATGCTGGTACACGCGGCACGGCTATCTCCGCGCGGGCAAGGTTTTCGTTGCGCGCATGGTTCGTGAGCGGATGACCTGCGCACTTCTCACCCTGGCGGTGCTCGGTTCCGTCGTCATCGCCAAGATTTGGTCGATCGGCGGACCCCACTGGGCCGGCCTGGCAAGCGGTCTGGCAGGAATCGTGATCGGCGGCGGATTGATCTGGATTGTTCGCATCCTGGGGGGGGCCGTCCTGCACCGCGAGGCGATGGGTTTTGGCGACGTCACGCTCCTGGCCATGATCGGCGCCTTTCTCGGCTGGCAGGCGACGGTCGTTGTCTTCTTCCTCGCGCCCCTGGCCGGGGTGGTTGTGGGCATGGGGCGACTGCTGCTCCGCGGTGAAAAAGAGATTCCTTATGGTCCCTTTCTCTGCCTGGCTGCCGCAGGCACGGTGCTAGCCTGGCCGACTATATGGAACGTCGGCTATCCCTATTTCTCTCTGGGCTGGATCTTGATCGCGGTCCTGGTCGGCTGTCTTGGCCTGATGGTTGTACTCCTGCCGCCAATCCGCTGGATGCTCGCACGGCTCAGCAGGACTTAACCACGCCGGTCGGGGCGGATAAGTCCCATAGAACCGCTTGATGAAGTGCCGATGCCACCAAGCGGCCGGGCAATGCGGTTCCCAGCCCCAGCGTTGCATGAACCGCTGCGAAATCCGCCAATTACCTACGTCGCAAAGTAATGCGTCGCTCTTCTTCAGCCGCGCGATCTCATCCAGCACTTCCTGACCAACGCGGATCGACCTCATGCTCGTTTCCCGGGCGGCAAGGGCATAGGCCAGGGCCAGAAAGTTCGGCTGTCGCCACGGCTGATTGTAATAGAGCAGGAGCCGGTCGCCCTGTCGCCGCTGGTGCATCCATTTGCCGAGCCAGAGCACTTCTGGACCCACTAGGATTTTGGGCCACGGCCGCAGCAACACGCGGTGGAATTGCCCGTCGATCACTTCAATCACGCCGTACCGGCATCGGCGCAGCGTGTCGTTATCGCAAGATAGATCGGTGATGGAGGCGAAGAGCGGCATGAGAGTTGTCAAATTTCCGATTTCAGGCTCTCCGCCGGGTTTGCGGATAATTGTGGTGCGGGCGTCCCGCCTGCCC
>JBAWVO010000005.1:0-53017 GCA_037147235.1 Planctomycetota bacterium
GGCGAAGAATCTTCTCGATCACCGCGCCTTGCGGCGGTTCAATGAAGGCAATGACCTTCATCTGACCGCCGTACACAGAACATTCCAGCGGATCAATCTCATAAACCCGCTTGATGAGCATGGCCCAAGTCGGACTCGCGCGGCGGGGGGCTGGGGAGTGATCGTTAATGCCCTCACCCCCGGCCCCTCTCCCGAGTACGGGCGAGGGGAGAATGGCCGCCGCCTTCCGGCGCATGCCGCGGGCCTTGTTGGAATACCAGCCATAGTAGCGAAACTAGATCATAAGTACACTTCCTGTCAAGTAGGGTAACGTCGATCACCCTGTCGGCAACTGCTGGCACTCTCGGCGGTTACCTATCTGCCTCCTGCCGAGCCGCATACCACTCACTGCACCATTGGATGACATTATAAAAGACCGGGGTGAGGAGGATGCCGAAGAGCGTCACGCCAAGCATTCCGGCAAAGACGGCGGTGCCGAGCGTGCGGCGCATCTCGGCACCCGCCCCCACGGAAAGCACCAGCGGCACCACGCCGAGAATGAAGGCCAGCGACGTCATGATGATCGGCCGCAGACGCAGCTTACAGGCAGCCAGCGCGGCCTCGTGTCGCGGCTTGCCCTGCTCAGACTGCCGCTTGGCATATTCGACAATCAGAATCGCATTTTTGCACGCCAGGCCGACCAAGACGACGAATCCGATCTGAGTAAAGATATTGACGTCCAGTTGGGCCACAAACACGCCGGCGATCGAACAGAGCAGGCACATTGGCACCACCAAGATCACGGCCAGAGGCAGCGACCAACTTTCGTACTGCGCGGCCAGTACTAGGAACACGAGTACCACGGCAAGCACGAACACATACATGGCCGTATTGCCCGTTTCAAGTTGGAGCATGGCCAGTTCGGTCCATTCGGCCCGCATGGAGTGAACGAGCTGATCGTTGGCCACTCGCTGCATCAGGCCGATGGCTTCACCGGAACTGACGCCGGGAGCCGGGGCGCCGTTGATCGGGGCCGAGGGATACATGTTGTAGCGATAGATCATCACCGGGCCGCTGATCTGGCGGATGCTGGAGATCGCGCCGAGCGGCACCATCGTCCCCGCGTTGTTGCGGACCTTGAACCGCTTGAGATCCTCGGACTGTTTGCGATACTGGGCGTCGGCCTGGACGTTCACCTGCCAAGTACGGCCGAACCGGTTGAAGTCGTTGATGTAAAGCGAGCCGAGGTACACCTGGAGCATACTAAAGACATCCGCCATGGAGACGCCCATGGTCTTGGCCTGATCGCGGTCGATGTCCAGGAAGAGCCAGGGGGTGTCCGCACGGAAGCTGCTGAACAAACCCTGCAGGCCGGTGACGTCGTGGCTGGCCCGGTCGACGATCTTCTCGCCCACTTTCTGGAGCGAGGCCGACCCCATGTCGCCGCGGTCTTCAATAATGATCTTGAAGCCGCCGGCCGTGCCCAGGCCGTCGACCGGCGGTGCCCCAAAGACGCCGACCAGGCCGTCCTTGATCTCTTCCTGGAAACGTGCCTGGAGCGTGGCGGCGATCGTATCGCCGGAGAGCCCGTGGGTGGACCGATCGTGGAAATCCTGGAGCATGACGTACATCGCACCAAAGTTTGGCGCGTTTGCGCTCAGCAAGATCGACTGGCCGGCGATGGCCACGGTGTGCTTGACGCCTTCGGTCTTGCTGGCGATTTCTTCGATGCGGCGCATGACCTTTTGGGTCCGTTCCACCGAGGCCGCGTCGGGAAGCTGAATGTTGACCAGCAGATAGCCCTTGTCCTGCATGGGTATGAAGCCCGAGGGCGAGTTCGTGAAGCCCCAGTAGGTCAGATAGAGCAGGCCGCCATAAACCAAGAGCACCAGGAGGCTGACTCGCAAGGCCATGCCCACCAGACGGGTGTAGACGTTGGTGGAGTGGTTGAAGCCCACGTTGAACGCCCGGAAACAGTAGGCTGTGAAGCGATTTAACCGCCGGGCGAAAATCCCCAGGGCAGCGGTCCCTACGGCAATCGAGACCGTCGGCACGATCCACGGTGACGCGGCCAGGAACTTCTCCAGGCCGCCCAGGTGCAGCGTGGCAATCCATTGAACCAGTCGCGGTGCCAGGGCTGCGTAGCCGAGCCACGCACCCAAGACCGGAAAGGCCGCCAAGGGCAACACCTCATCGTGCCGCTCCTGTTCCTTGGGCCGCAAGAGCAATGCCGACAGGGCCGGACTGAGGGTTAGCGAGTTGAACGCCGAAATCACGGTCGAGACCGCGATCGTCAAGGCGAACTGACGAAAGAACTGTCCCGTGATACCGCTGATGAACGCGCAGGGGATGAAGACCGCGCTGAGGACCAGGCCCACGGCGATCACCGGCCCGGAGACCTGGCTCATGGCCTTGATCGTGGCCTCCTTGGGCGGCAGGCCGGCCTCGATGTGGTGCTCCACGGCCTCCACCACGACGATCGCGTCATCCACGACAATGCCAATGGCCAGCACCAAGCCGAAGAGCGTGAGGTTATTGAGACTGAAACCCATGGCCGCCATCACGGCGAAGGTGCCGATGATAGCCACCGGCACGGCGATCAGTGGAATGACGGCCGATCGCCAATTCTGTAGGAACAGGAGTACGACAAAGGCCACCAGCAGCACCGCATCGCGGAGCGTGACGAACACTTCGCGGATCGATTCCGTGATGAAGGGCGTCGTGTCGTAGACGATCGAATACTCCAGCCCTTCGGGAAACCGCTCCTTGAGTTCCTCCATCTTGGCCCGGACTAGGTTGGCCGTCTGCAGTGCATTGGTGCCGGGCAACTGGTAGATGGAGAGGGCGACGGACGGCTCGCCGTCCAGCGTGCAGGTCTGGTCGTAGCCTTGTGCTCCCAGTTCGATGCGGGCGACGTCCTTCAGACGAACAATTCGCCCATCGGCGTCAGTCTTGAGCGTCATGTCGCCGAACTGGTCCACATCGGCCAATCGGCCTAGCGTGGTCATGGTATATTGAAACACTTGGCCACCCGGCACGGGTGGCTGGCCGATCTGTCCGGCCGCTACCTGGGCATTCTGTTGCTGGATCGTGGAGACCACATCGCCGGCCGTGAGGTTCAGCTTCGACATCTTTTCTGGGTCGAGCCAGATCCTCATGCTGTAGTCGCGCTTTCCCAGATAGGTGATGTCACCCACGCCAGGCAATCGGGCCAGCTCGTCGCGCAACTGGATCGTGGCGTTATTGCTCAGGTAGAGGTTGTCCCGACTGCCGTCGGGCGAGGAGAGGTTCACGATCATCAGCACGTTGGGTGACTTTTTCTTGACGGTTACTCCCTTGCGCGTCACCAAGTCGGGCAGGATCGGCTGGGCCAGCGCAACGCGGTTCTGCACCAGCACCTGGGCCATGTTCAAATCGATTCCCAGCTTGAACGTCACTGTGAGCGTATAGGCACCGTCATTCGTGCATTGCGAAGACATGTAGAGCATGCCCTCGACGCCGTTGACCTGCTGTTCGATGGGGGCGGCTACCGTGTTGGCCACCGTTTGGGCGTCGGCACCGGGGTACGAAGCCGAGACCTCGACGGTGGGCGGCGTAATCTCCGGATACTGGGCGACGGGCAGCACCCACACGGCGATTCCCCCGGCCAGCGTGATGACGATCGACAGCACCGAGGCGAAAATCGGTCGATGGATGAAGAAGTTTGAGAACATGGGGGAAGTTGGTGGTGGTGGTTGGTGGTTGGTTGTCAGTGGGTAGTGGGTAGTTGTCAGTGGGTAGTTGTCAGTTGTCAGTTGTCAGTTGTCAGTTGTCAGTTGTCAGTTGTCAGTTGACGGAACCGTCCGATCCGTCCGATCGGTCTGATCCGCAGATACGGCGTACTACGCGGCGAATAGCCATCCTGGCGATTCCTCCCCCGAGAACGCCCAGCGTCACGTAGCGAATCTTGTGCGCTAGCCTGGACTGGAAGACTGGGGAGGTGCCCAACCAGTCGATGACGACGAAGAACACGGGGGTGAGGAAGATGCCGAAGAGGGTCACACCTAACATGCCGCTGAACACGGCGGTGCCGAGCGTGCGGCGCATTTCGGCCCCTGCTCCGCGGCCAATCAGCAGCGGGAAGACGCCCAGGATGAAAGCGAAGGAGGTCATGACGATGGGCCGCAGGCGGAGTTTGCAGGCATCCAGGGCCGCATCGCACCGTGACTCACCGCTCTCGCGCCGATGCTTGGCGAACTCCACAATGAGGATCGCGTTTTTGCTAGCCAGCCCCACGAGCACCACAAAACCGATCTGCGTGAAGATATTGATGTCCAACTGGGCGTTGGCAGCACCGATCCCCGTGGGGATCAGGTGCCCCAGCGTGGCGGAGACCCGGCCAAGCTGATCGCCCAGCCCGCGCAGGCCCAACGGCACGGCCGTCACGCCGACGATTGCGCTCAAAAGGCACATTGGCACCACAAGAATCACGGCCAGCGGCATCGACCAACTCTCGTACTGCGCGGCCAGGACCAGGAACACCATGACCACGGCCAGCCCGAAGATGATCATGGCCGTATTGCCCGCCTGAAGCTCCAGGTACGACAGTTCGGTCCATTCGTAGTGCATGTCGTGCAGCAACTCGCGGTCGGCCAGTTGTTGCATGAGGTCGATGGCTTGACGGGAACTGACGCCAGGCCCTGCCGTACCCACGAGGGCCGCGGCCGGGTACATGTTGTAGCGGGTGATGATCAACGGCCCGTTCACCTCGCGCACGTTGGCGATGGTGGCGATGGGAACCATCGTACCGACGTTGTTCCGCACTTTAAGCTGCTGCGCCGCCTGGACTCGGTTGCGAAATTTGGCGTCGGCCTGGACGATCACCTGCCAGGTACGGCCAAAAAGGTTGAAGTCGTTGACATACATCGAGCCTAGATAGATCCGCAGGGTATTGAAGGCGTCGGCCAGCGAGACGCCCATCGATATGCACTGGGGACGGTTCATGTCCACGTAAAGCTGTGGCGTGTTAGCACGGAAGACGTTGGGCGCGATGGTCAGCAAGGGCCGTTTCTCGTTCCCTGGATTACGCTCCAGGTTCCCCTTCTCGTTGAGATTGTCGGCCTGCTGTTGCAGGGCTGGCAGGCCGAGATCGCCGCGGTCCTCCACCATGAACTTGAAGCCTCCGGTCCGCCCTACCCCGCGCACCGGCGGTGCCGGCAAGACCGTAATCATCGCCCCGGGAATCTCCTTGGCACATTGTGCCCGCAGCTTGGCGGCGATCTCGTCGGCCGAAAACCCCGGCTCCTCGCGATTGGGAAAGGTATCCAGGATCGCAAACATCGATCCGAAACTCGATGCGTTGGCACTAAGCAAGAAGGACGAGCCAGCCTGGGTCACGAGGTGCTTGACCCCGGGCGTGTTCATGCAGACTTTCTGTACCCGCTCCATGACATCCCGCGTCCGCTCGGCCGAGGCCGCGTCCGGCAGTTGCACGCCAACCATGAGATACCCCATGTCTTGCGTGGGGATGAACCCCTTGGGCGTCACCATGAACTGCCAGTAGGTCAACATGAGCAAGCCGCCGTAAACCACCAACACCAGCGCGCTGACGCGCAACATCATGCCAACCGCGCGGGTGTAGGCTCGGGTGGCCAAGCGGAAGCCGGCATTGAACGCCGCGAAACCCCAAGCCAAAACGACATTTAGCCCCAGCCCGAGCAGTCCACCGACGATGGCACCCACGATGGCCACCACCCAGGGGGCCGCCGTAATCACGTAAGGCACAAGCTCCGGCGGCAGGGCCGTGAGACCCTCGATTCGCACGATCAGCCAAGGCGCGAGAATCCGCCAGGCGAGCCATCCGCCAGCCAGGACGTAGAGCAGCTTGGGCAACACATCATGCCCGGCTTTCCCGCGCGGCCGCAGCAGCATGGCCGACAACGCTGGGCTGAGAGTCAACGAGTTGAATGTGGAAATGATCGTTGACGCGGCGATTGTCAAGGCAAACTGGCGGAAGAACTGCCCCGTAATGCCGCTGATGAACGCACAGGGAATGAAAACCGCGCTGAGGACCAGTCCCATGGCGATGACGGGGCCCGAAAGCTGACTCATGGCCTTGATCGTGGCCTCGCGCGGTTCCAGACCCTGTTCGATGTTGTGCTCCACGGCCTCGACCACCACGATCGCGTTGTCGACCACGATGCCGATGGCCAGCACCAACCCGAAGAGCGTGAGGTTATTGAGGCTAAATCCCATCGCGGCCATCACGCCAAACGTGCCCACGATGGCCACCGGCACGGCGATCAGCGGAATGACGGCGGAACGCCAGTTTTGCAGGAACAAGAGGACGACGAAGGCCACTAGGATGATCGCATCGCGAAGCGATTTGAATACCTCTTGGATGCACTCCCGCGTGTAGGGTGTCGTGTCGTACTGGATCTCGTACGCCAAGTCTTCGGGGAAGTCCTTGGCCAATTCGTCCATCTTCGCGTGGATGCGGTCGGCGACGTCCAGGGCGTTGGCATCGGGCAGTTGAAAGATGATCAGACCCACGGTGGGTTTGCCGTCGACCTTGGCAGAGACGTCCTGGTTCTTGGCTCCGAGCTCAACCCAGCCGACGTCCCGGATGCGGACGACTCGCCCGCCTGGCGTGGTGCAGATGATGACGTTGGCGAACTGCTCTGGCTCCTTGAGTCGGCCGAGCGTGGTGAGTGTGATTTGCGTCTCCTGCCCCAGGGGCACGGGCGGTTGCCCAATCTGGCCGGTTGCTACCTGCTGGTTCTGTTCCCGCAAGGCGGCAACGACGTCGCCGGCAGTGAGGTTCCGCGCCGCCAGCTTTTCTGGATCGACCCAGATCCGCATGCTATAGTCTCGCTGGCCGCTGAGGAAAATATCGCTGATGCCCGGCACACGGAGCAACTCATCGCGGCATCGCATCAAGGCGTAGTTGCTCAGGAAGAGTTGGTCATAGCGGCCGCCCGGCGAATTGAGGTTCACCGCCATGACGATGTCCGGCGACATCTTGCGGGTTGTCACGCCGGTCTTTTTTAACACGTCTGGAAGCATGGGCAGGGCCAAATTCACGCGGTTCTGCACCAGAACCTGGGCCAAATCCAGATTCACCCCCTGCTTGAACGTCACCGAGAGATTGTAAGAACCGTCATTGGTACACTGCGACACCATGTACAGCATGTTCTCAACGCCGTTGACCTGCTGCTCAATGGGGGCCGCCACCGTCTCCGCCACGACCTGAGCGCTGGCGCCGGGGTAGTTGCAATTGACCTGCACGACCGGCGGTGTGACCGGCGGGTATTGGGCCAACGGTAGGTTGAATACCGCCAGCCCGCCAGCCAACGTGATGATGATCGACAACACGCTGGCGAAGATCGGTCGGTCAATGAAGAAACGGGAAAACACGGGAGTTGTTGTTGTTGTTGTTGTTGTTGGCTGTTGGTGGCCCCCCCCCGGACTGCGTCTGGGGGGTATGGGAAATGTCGAGTGGTTCGTCGAACTTGTAGGATGGACCTCCGAGTCCGTCCCTGGAAACTGGACGGATTCGGAGATCCATCCTACGGTCACTAGGTGAAATTCCTTCTACCTCGTTGTGGCCGGTCTCTGACCGAGCCTCGCCGCCGACCAAAGGTCTCCCATTCACCGAGAGACCTTCGGTCGGTCGTTTCGGCGGGGTCAGGAGACCCACGCCGAACCCGGACTATCTAAAAATCCCAGCGGTTTTGCGATATTGCCGCGGACTTGACGCCAAGTCGCGGCTGATCGACCGACTTGGGGATGGCCGGAGGAATCGGATTATTCTGGGGTGCTGCGGGCATTCCGCTCGTACCCGTCGGACTCACCGGCGCGGCACCTGGCGAAACCGCCGGGGCTCCCGCTGCGGCACTAGCGGGGAGATCCTTGGGTGCCATGGCGATATTCTTGGCATTGACTTTCATCCCCGGTCGCACCCGCTGCAAACCGCTGAGGATCACCCGTTCTCCCGCCTTCAGTCCGCTTTGGATGACGCGAAGTCCATCGTTGAGGGCACCGACCTCGACGCGGCGATAGGCCACCTCGTCTTTGTCGTTCAGGACATAGAGGAACTTCTGCCCTTGGTCGGAACCCAAAGCTCGCTCCGACACCAACAGCGACTGATGCGGGTCGCCGATGGGCACCCGGATCCGCACGAACATGCCTGGCGAAAGGATGCGATTAGGATTGGGAAACAGCCCGCGGAGCCGGAGCGTGCCGGTTGGTACATCGACTTGGTTATCGATGAAATTGATCGTTCCCACATGCGGGAAGCCCTCCTCATCAGCGAGTCCCAACCGAATCTTGGTATCTCCTTCATGGGCCGATCTCACCTTTCCTGCCCGCACCAGCCGTCGGATCTGCAACATGGTTCGCTCGTCGATGTCGAAGTAGGCGTACATGGTGTCCAGGGAGACAATCGAGGTCAGCGGCGTGTCGTTGGCCCTGACCATGTTGCCGGGATCGATCATCTGCCGGCTGATGCGGCCGCCGATCTTGGCGGTGATCGTCGTGTAGTCGACGTTCTGCTGGGCGAGTTTCTCGGCCGCCTCCGCCACCCCCACGCCCGCCTTGGCCTCGTTGCGATCGCCTTCCACTTTATCAAAGTCCTCCTGGCTGATCGCTTTCCCGGGCAAAAGCGACTTGGCACGTCGAAGGTCGGCCTCCAGCCGTTTTAGATGCTCTTGGGCCAGCTCACGGTTTGCCCTGGCCTGCGCCAACTGGGCTTCATAGATCTGCGGATCGATCTTGAAAAGACGCGCATTCTCCGCGACTTCATCGCCCTCTTTGAATAAGACCTTGTCGAGATAACCTGTGACCATCGCTCGCACAACGATCGAATTCACCGCCTCGGTATGCCCCGTGAATTCCACCAGATCGGTGATTTCCCGAGTGACGGGCGTGCTCACGTTGACCTCCGGAGGCAGCGGTTCGCTGGTTTTCGATTGTGAACGGCTGCACCCATTCAGAATCACCGCCAACGACAAGGTGAGGAAGATGTGTGATATTTTCATAAGACTAATGCCCTTTCGCTGTAGTTGATGGACCGCTGGATTTTGCAGCGGCCGCCCGGCGGCACTGCCGCTGCGGATCGCTGAGGATTCCCTCCAGCACCACATCCATGATGTCGGCTGCCTGGGACTCGAAATCGGGCACGCGTCCGGAAAAAAAGTTCGTGAACATGGCTCCATAAAGTAACTCGCTGATGATGTTGCTGATCCGCTCCGGCGGCATGTTGCGGAGCAGCCCTTCCGCAATCAATTGACGGTAAAGCTCCTGCCATTGCTTGGCGTATTCGTTGCGGCGCTGGAAGTAGGTCGATTTTCGCTGGTCGCGAAAGATGGCCCGCTCCTGGATCATCAATTCCACGACCTCGGGGTGCTCGACGAAGAAAGCTAGGTAGCCACGGACGCCTTGGCGGATGCGGTCCATCGGGTCCACTGCTTGCGCCACCGAGGCACAAACTCGCTCGTGCAACTTTCTCAAGCCGAAATCGACGGCTGCCAGAAAGAGTTCCTCCTTGCTGCGGAAATAGCGATACAGGGTTCCCTTGCCCACCTGGAGCTGATCGGCGAGAAACTGGGTGTCGGTATCGGCGTAGCCGTGCGCAGCGAAAAGAAGCGCAACCTTTTCCAGAATTTCTTCCTGGCGGCGACTGTGAGCCACTTGCTGGGCTGCACTTCGTAAAGTATCGGGGGGCACTGCTTTCATGCAAACGAATCGTCTCGACTCGGGGGATAGGACTGACCAGTCAGTCCTATCTTAACTGGTCCCCTTAGCGATGTCAACCGACTGTTCCCATTTGGTTCCCATTTGGTTCCATCGGATTGAAGCATGTACATTCGCAGCGATTCTCCGTTGTAGAACCATACTTCCGACACGCCCAAATCGGCGTAAATCGCCAGCTTGTCCACGGCACTACGAGAAATCTCCACCTCGATGGCTAGGTCGGGCGGTGGATTGTGTGCCAAATCCAAGTCAATGCAGCCCCGGAGAAGCAACTCATTGGTGAGGGAACCCCAGCTTCTCCCCGCGATAGCTCAGGTCCATCAGTTCCATGGGATGCATCACCTGAAGCCCAAGCCCTGCCTGCCGTACTTCACGCTGAATCTGTAGCAAACAACCGGCGTTGGCGGTGAGCACAACCTGTGCTCCCGTGCTGAGGATGTTGTCCAGCTTGCGGCGCGAGAGCCTATCGGACATTGCCGGCTCGGTCAGGTTGTAGGTGCCGCCCGCGCCGCAGCAGATGCCGGCCTCGGGCAACTCGCGGAGATCGAGGCCGGGGATCTTGGCCAAAAGCCTTCGCGGTGCCGAGGCTACCCGCTGGGCATGGGTTAGGTGGCACGAGTCATGGTAGGTAGCCGAGGCCTCGATGCGGCCGCTGAAAGGGACGACACCGAGGTTATCGAGAAACTCATGTACGTCTTTCACCTTGTCGGCGAAACGGGCGCGGTGCGGCTGCAATCCGTCGTGCCAGTGATGGCCGTATTCCTTAAGCATCGCCCCACAACCGCCATGGTTCACCAGGATCGCGTCGTAACGATCGAGCTCAAAGGCCACGAGATTGGCATCGGCCAGTCTCCGGGCACCGAGCGGGTCACCGTTGTGGAGGTGAATCGCGCCGCAGCAGCCCTGTCCGCGTGGCACGAACACATCGCAGCCGTTTTGCTGAAGCACGCGAACCGTCGCCCAATGGACAGGGCGGAACATGGCATCGGCCACGCAGCCGACAAAAAACGCCACGCGAGCACGCTTTCGTCCGACGGCCGGTAGAAATTTTGGCAGTCGAGGGCCGGGACGGGTCGGCGATGGCAGCATCTGGGCAAGGCGGCCAAGGCGGCCGGGCAAAAGTTTTAGCAGCCCCAATCGCTCGATCGCGGACACAATTCCCAGCCGCTGCAACATCCGCATCGGACGAAGCACATAGCGCAAGCGTTCCGCGTACGGGAAAAGGTTCAAGAGGATTCCACGACGGAAGAGATCCCATCGTTTTTCCAGGCGGGTGTCCTTTGCTTCGATTGCCTGACGGAACGGTTCGATGAGCCGGCCGTACTGCACCCCGGAAGGACACGCGGTTTCACAGGCTCGGCAGTCGAGACACAGTTCGAGGTGACGCTGCATGCGATCGGTCAGATCGGTGCGTCCATCGGCGACCAGGCGGATGAGTTGGATGCGGCCGCGTGGGCCGTTATTCTCGTCGCCCGTCTCCAGATACGTAGGACAAGACGACGTGCATAGCCCGCAGTGGACGCAGCGCAGCAACTGGTCGTAGGCAATGCCCGCAGCCAGGTTGTCTTCGCCCGATTCGTTCGTGTTGTCTTGACTGCTGAAGTTCACAATCAACCAAACCTTCCGGGATTCAAAATTCCTGCGGGATCGAATCGTTGTTGGATGGAACGCATCAATGCGGCACCGGGTCGAGGCGGTCCCCAGATTTCGGCCGGCGTAAGTTCAACGTCGGCGGGCGTGGCGAGCACGGTCAGGTGGCCGCCGGCTGCGGTGGCAATCGGCCGGAGCATGTTTTGTATGAGGTTGGTAAAACTCCCCTCGCCCTTTTGCGGGAGAGGGGCAGGGGGTGAGAGCCGGTAGATGCGAAGCACACCATTGCCCGCATGGGCCTGAAGTGGTGACGCGGCCAGAATCCCGGCGACTTGCTCCAGGACGCCGACCAGTCGGCTGGGCAAGACGTTGATTTGAAGCATCGCAGGGCTTTCGCTCAGCCAGTTCCAAACCGAATCAACTCTCGCACCGGTGATCGTCGTCAGCCCATTAGCTCCCAGGGCTTGCCACTCGTCGCACAAAACATTGGCCATTCCTTGAACCTCCGGTGCGCTGCCTTCAAAGCCGACGACGAGTCGCGCGGCGGCCGTGTCGGGCAGTGCCGGCAAGGGGCAAAGGGGTAGCGCAGGGCCGGCCAGCAATTCGACGATCATCGGCGTCGTTCGGCTTTGGCCCAAGGCAGCCAGCAGGCATTCAGCCTGTTGGAAGCTGGGCAAGTCGCAGATCACCAAAGCCGAATGGGTCGGCAGCGGGCGGACCATGAACGTCGCTTGCGTGATCACGCCAAGCGTGCCGAGCGAACCGACCATGAGCCGCGGGAGATTATACCCGGCTGCGTTTTTCACCACGCGACCACCGCCGGCATAAGCCTCGCCGCAACCGTCAATCGCTCGAATGCCAAGCAAGTAGTCGCCGATGGTGCCGTGGGAGTAGCGACGCGGACCGCATGCGTTGGTCGCCACGATGCCGCCGACGGTCGCACGGACCGACTCGGGAGCGTCGATCGGCAACCATTGCCGCTTGGTCGCCAACTGCCGGTTGAGTTCCGCAAGGGTCATGCCCGCTTCGACGGTGATCGTCAGATCGTCGGCTGGATGGTCGAGCACGCGATTCATCTGGTTCATGCGCAGTCTGATGCCCGGCCGCGCGGGTTGTGGGCCATAGTCGAGACTGGTTCCGCCACCGATCGGGTAGACCGGTGTGCCCGACTTGTACGCCTCGCCGATCAATGCCGCTACGGCAAGCTCGTCGGTCGGCGAGACCGTCTGTTCCGGCGGCAATTCTGATGCAGTGATGGCGGTCATTGGCAAATTGCCTTAAATTTTTTGCCTGGATTAAGTTGGCTGGCCGGATCGAATGCCTGACGGACGCGATGCATGGCGCGGAGATCAGCCGGAGCGAAGAGTTTTTCCATCAACTCGATCTTTTCAGTCCCGACACCATGTTCGGCTGTGATGCTGCCTCCGCAGGCGATGCACTCTTCGAGCACTTCGCGACTGGCCGCCTGGGCACGGGCGGTGAGGTCGCGATCGCGCTCATCCAATAGCAGAATGGGATGGACATTGCCATCGCCGGCATGAGCCACGTTGACGATGCGAACGCGATGCTTTGCCGCGATCTCCAGGATGCGGCGGAAAACATGCGGCAGGCGGGTTCGCGGTACAACGCCATCTTGAATCATATAGCCCGGGCTGAGACGCCCCACCGCGCCGACGGCCATCTTACGGCATTTCCAGAGCAATTCCCGCTCAGCAGGCGTCTTGGCTTGGAGGATCTCGCCCGGGTTCCAGTTGCGGCATAGGGCAATGACCTGTTCGAGAAGTGAATCGAGGCCGGCCTCAGGCCCGTCGAGTTCGATGATAAGCACTGCGGCCGCTTCCGGCGGCACACCCGGGGCAAAGGCCGCCTCGACGGCGTCGAGAATCCCACGATCCATAAGCTCCAGCGCGGCCGGAACCATGCCGGCGGCGATGATCTGGCTGACGGCCTGCGAGGCGTCGTCAATTGAAGCGAACGTCGCGCGAATCGTGCGGCAGGACTGCGGGTTCTTCGTCAGCTTAGCCCAAATCTTGGTCACAATAGCCAGCGTACCCTCGCTGCCGCAGACAACCCGGGCGAGGTCCAGCGCAGCCGGATCTTCCACGGGTCCGAACTGTAGGATCGAGCCATCGCCCAGCACGACTTCCAACCCGGCCACGTGGTTGACGGTCACGCCATATTTCAGCGTGTGCGGACCGCCGGCGTTGGTGGCCACATTGCCGCCGATGGTCGCCGTACCTTGGCTTGATGGGTCGGGAGCGAAGTGGTAACCGGTCCCGGAGAGCGCATTGGTGAGTTGCAGGTTAAGCACCCCCGGCTCAACGAGGGCCATGGCATCGCGGAGCCGGATATCCAGTATCTTGTTCATCCGCGTGAGCATAATCACCACGCCATTGGGGGGCGGTGTGCAGCCGCCGGCCAGTCCGGTGCCGGCCCCGCGGGCAACCACGGGGCAACCGTGGTCTGAGCATGCTCGCACGACTTCGGCCACCTGTTCCGCGGATCGAGGAAAGACCACGGCCAAGGGTATATGACGCTCGACGGTAAATGCGTCACAATCGTAAACGACCAACTCCGAAGGCGCCGAGAGAACATTCTCGGGCTTCAAGACCGCGCGAAGCTTGCGGATCAGTTCAGTATTGGACATGCTCGTAGTTTCGCCTTCATGCAGTTCATGTAGAAATGCCTTGCACTATTTTACCCATGCTGCTTTACCAGTTCAATTATAGCCCATGGCAACGGAGCGGAGGGTTCGCGAATGCATGACCGCGCAGTTTACTCACGGCCAACACCTACGTCTTTTCCTCCCCAATCACCTCCAGTAGCCGCTGCCGGATGGTGTCGAGCTGGCCCTGGTCCTCGATCTTGTTGTTCTCCTGGTCGGTCACGTAGAAGACGTCGAGAACTTGATCGAGGTAGGTGCTGATCTTCGCCCGCCAGACGGAACAACCTAACTCGAAGAAGGTTCGCGTTACGGCGTAGAGTAGACCGGTGCGATCGTAGGCGAAGACGTCGATGATGGTGTAACGATCCGACGTGCTATTGTCGGTGTTGACGCGAATTTGCGGCTTTGGACCGAGCATCTTACGCTGCTCACCAGACTTCCATGTGCTGCGGAAGGAGGGAGTATGACCACTTTCCTGGCGAAGTGATTGCTCGACCGCCTGATTGACTGCGTAAATTCGATCAAGCGGAGGCGCGCCGGAGTAATCGGGATCGTATACCCAGAATCGGTCCAGCACTAGCCCGTCGGCCAGCGTATGAATCTGGGCCGAACGAATCTCCAGGCCCTGGCTGGTCAAGGCCCCGGTCAGCTTGTGAAAGATGCCGGGAGCAACCGCCTCGGACGTCCCCACGGTAATCTGCAACGTGGCCGCGTTAGGATCGTAGCGGGCCGTCGCCCGAACACCGCCGGGTTCCAGGTCGTGCAGCAATCGCAGGTCCGCGGCTGCCTCCTCGGCTGGCGTGGCACTGAGGTAACCGGAGGTCAGGGAATCAATATGTCGGGTATACCAGGCTGCGTCCGCTTCGCCGCTGAAAGAGGTGCGGATCTCATCCCGCTTGCTCTCGAAAAGGTGATCGGTCGTCGTGGCGGGGCTGTCGCCAGCCAGTTGCTGCATGGCACGATGGTAAAGGTCTGTCAAAACCTGCGACTTCCAGCCGTCCCAAACGTCGGGGCCTACCGCGCCTAAGTCGGCGGCGGTGAGTACGTAGAGCAATTGCAGTAACTCGGGCGAGCCGACCTGCACGGCAAAACGGACGACCAGTTCTTCGTCGCTCGTATCGCGGCACAGTGCAAGGTGGTTCATCCGCAGATGCTTGTGTACGAGAAACTTGATGATCTCGGTTTCATGCGGCTTAAGGCCAAGTCGCCAGCCAGTCTGTTCGGCGATTTTCAGCCCGACCTCGCTATGATCTTCCGGCAGCCCCTTACCCAGATCGTGGATGAGCAAGGCCAAGTGTAGCAGATGCTTGTCTTTTAGGCCGCGATAAACCCGCCCCACCGGCCCGGGATCGTCGAGAAGTTTTTCCGTGAACTCGACCGCGCGGATGCAATGTTCATCGACCGTATATTTGTGATACTGGTTGAACTGCAATAACCCGCGGGCACGGGCAAAATCAGGGAGAAAGCGTTCCAGGATTGCCACGTCGTGCAGATCGCGAAGCAACGTGCCCAAGCGACCGGGGTGGGCCAGTAGGGAGAGGAAATGACGGCTGGCCTCGGGGGGCAAATGCGGTGGTAAGCGAGTCGCCTCGCGGCGGATCTCCTCCCAAGTGAAGGCCGCAATGGGTACGTCGTGCAGATTGGACAGATCGACCATTTGCATGATCGCCGTCAGATTGCCGTGGAGCCGCGTCATGCCGCGCCGCGTGATCATCATGCCAACGGGGCCGACTAGGTAATCCGACTCGATATGATGGCCAAAGAGGATTGTCAACGTCTTGTCGAACCACGGGTTCGTCGTGGCTTTCGCCAGGAAATTCGTGGCCACGTGGCTGACGCGGTTCGTATGGCGGAAGTAATCTCGCATGAAATGCTCGACAGGCAACATGCCGTCGGCTGCCTCAAAGCCGCCCTGTTCGGCTAGGCGAAGCTGCTCTGAACGGGTGAGTACATCGCTGGCCTGGCTTGAGTGAAAGTGCAGCTCATTGCGAAGCCAGAGGAGAAACGCATAGGCCGGCTGAATGGCGTCGTAATCCTCCTGGCTCAACGCGCCACAATCGCGCAGCTCGGCAAAGTCGGCCGCGCCGTAGCGGGTAAAGCCGATCCAACGCAACAACTGGAGATCGCGAAGCGTACCTTGAGAGCGTTTAATGTTGGGTTCCAGGAGGAAAACCGTCTCGCCGTAGCGTCGTTGCTCTTCATCGCGAGCCTCCTTGATGCCCGAAAGCAACCGGCGGCAGCGCCAGTGAACCCGCCGCCGGAAAGCTCGCAGGAAGCCCTCGAAGATCAGTTGATTTCCGGCCAACAGGCGAGAATCGACCAACGAAGTGCAGATCATCGCCTCGCGGGTAGCCAGACTGCACGCCTGCCGCACCGTGCGGACGCTGTGTCCCAGGACCAGGCCTGCGTCAAATACGTCGCGGAGCAACCGCTCGGCCAAGGGAAACAAGCGCACCGCAGCCGCTGGCCGGTGCAGAATCATCAGGTCGACGTCGCTGTAGGGGGCCACGTCACGACGGCCATAGCCACCGTGGGCCACGATCGCGATGTCGTTCATTAGCCCTCTCGGACCAGCCTCGCCGAGATCCTTCAAGGCATCCTCAACCAGTTCCACGATCACGGCGTCGCGAAGGTTGCTGTTCAGCGCGCAAAGCTCAATCCCCGGGCAGCCGGCCAAATGCCGGGCCTTGAAGTCCTCGTGGCCTTTTGCCAGCCGCGCCTTGGCGGCCAGCACGTTGGAGCGTAGCATGGGGAATGAATGGTTAAGTTCAAATGGCGAAATCCGAATGACGGAACACGGATCTCGGATCACGAAAGGCCGCGATGCCAATAACCCCTTCAAAATCCGTCATTTCAGATGGCATCCGCCCCCGACTCGCCGGTGCGAATGCGGATCGCATCGGTCAAGTCATAGACGAACATTTTGCCGTCACCAACCTGCCCGGTTTGCGCGGCGCCCATAATCGTATCGAGCACCATCTGGAGTTTGGAGTCGGGGATCACGATCTCGATCTTGATTTTCGGCACGAAGTCAACTTCGTATTCCGTCCCGCGATACATCTCGGTATGGCCCTTTTGGCGGCCGAAACCGCGAACCTCCGAGACGGTCATGCCGGAAATTCCTCGCTCGGTGAGTGCCTGCTTGACGTCGTCGAGCTTGAAGTGCCGGATAATGGCTTCTACTTTTTTCATCCCAAAACTCCTCTCAGATAAAGATATAACCTTCTTCGTCATGCTGACTGACGTCGAGCCCTTCCATTTCAGCCTCGCGGGAAACGCGAAGCCCCATGACGGCGTCGAGGATCTTCAGAATGATGAACGTGCCGACCGCAGCCAGGATCCAGGTGATGATCACGGCCACAATCTGGGCCCACATGACGGATGTGCTGCCATCGATAAGCCCCAGTTTATCTGCCGTGTGGCCCTCGAGCGTAACGCCGCCGGCAACCCGGGTGGCGAAAACTCCCGTGAGAAGTGCGCCCAATGTACCGCCAACCCCATGGATGCCGAAGGCGTCAAGCGAATCATCATAGCCGAAATAGGCCTTGACCAGCGTGCAGGCCGTGTAGCATACGCAGGCGACGGCGACACCCATCGCCAAGGCATACATCGGCGTCACAAAACCCGAGGCGGGCGTGATGCAAACCAAACCGGCAACCAGGCCTGAGCATGCCCCCAGTACGCTCGGCTTGCCACGAAAGATCCATTCTAGGCCAGCCCACGTCAGCCCGCCGGCCGCAGCGCAGAAGTGCGTGACCATAAAGGCCCCGCTAGCCAGTGCGCCAGCGTTTCCAGCACTGCCGGCATTGAAACCAAACCAGCCCACCCACAACATCGCTGCGCCGATGGCCGTGTAGGTCAAGTTATGGGGCGGCATGGCCGTCTTGCCGTAGCCAAGCCGCTTACCCAGCATCAACGCGCAAATCAAGGCCGAAACACCGGAGCTGATATGAACCACCGTGCCTCCGGCAAAGTCCAAAGCTCCGCCGGAAAAGATTCCCTTCGCGTACTTGCTCCCATAGGATAGAACTCCCCCGCCCCAAACCCAGTGGGCAAGCGGACAGTAGATCAATGTGCCCCAGAGAATCATGAAGACGACCATCGTACTGAACTTCATTCGTTCGGCAAAAGCACCGCAAATCAGGGCGGGAGTGATGATGAAGAACATGCACTGAAAGAGCATGAAACTGGCCGTTGGAACCGTCATGGCCGCCCCATCCACTGGCGAGCGAAAGTTGTCCATCACGGAAGTCTGAGCACTCTCATCCCAAGTGGGCGCCACATGGTCCATGAACAAGTAATACTTGGCGTCGCCGATATAGCCGAACCACGATTGATAGGCCGGTGACTCTTTCTTTGTTTCCTTGTCCACAACCATAAACCTAGGGTCTCTTCCAAACGACAGCCCAAATCCATAGAGGGCCCAAATGACCGTCATCAGGCACATCAGGAAAAGACACTGCATCATGACGCTGAGCACGTTCTTCTTGCGGACCAGTCCGCTATAGAAAAGTGCCAGTCCGGGACCGGTCATCATGAGCACTAAGGCCGAGGAGACGAGCATCCAGGCGTTGTCGCCCGAATCAACCTTAGGTGCCGCGCCTGGGGTAGTTGCTGGAATGGTTGGATTTGCCGGGGCTTCTTCCGCAGCTCGCAAAACCGAAGCCGCCCCGAAAGCCGAGAACATGACCGCCACCCATAAAATCGACCGCACAATCCTAGTTGGACTCATTGCACCGTTTCCTTTTACAGAATAAAGAAACCCACATTTTCCAATTATTGACACCAGAAAATTCCCCTCACCGCCCGGCCACTTCCTTTGCCAGCTTCACGAGGTTCTCGACCGTGAATCCATACTGCTCCAAGAGCACGCCTACCGGTGCCGAGGCACCAAAATGATTGATGCCGAGAAATCGCCCGCAACCGCCAATGTACTTGCACCAGCCTTGGTCGATGCCCAATTCGACGGCCACCCGATATTTTACATCCGGCGGCAACACGGAATCGCGATAGGCCTGCGATTGAGCGTCAAAAAGCTCCCAGCTCGGCAGACTCACCACGCGGGCCTTGATGCCGTCAGCCGTCAGCTTCTCATAGGTGCTAACGCAGAGCGAAAGCTCGCTGCCGGTGCCGATGAGAATTACCTCCGGCTTGCCGTCGGTCGCGTCGGCCAACACGTAACCGCCCTTCTGTGCGCCAGCAGCGGGGGCATACTTGCGTACGTCAGGCTTTCCAGCCTGACCAACGATCGGCATGACGTACCGATCAAGCGTCGGCAGGTTCTGCCGCGATAGCACCAGGGCCGTTGGCCCCTTGGTATTGAGTACCATGGAGCGATAGGCCTCGATTACTTCGTTGGCGTCGCCAGGCCGAATCACGGTGAGATTCGGGATTGCTCGCAGTGAGGCCAAGTGCTCGATCGGCTGGTGCGTGGGACCGTCTTCGCCTACGCCGATCGAATCGTGGGTGAAGACGTAAAACACCGGCAGACCCATGATGGCGGCCATGCGGATCGAAGGCCGCATGTAATCGGCAAAGACAAAGAAGGTGGCCCCGAACGAACGCAGCCCGGCCAAGGCCATGCCGTTGATGATCGCGCCCATGGCATGTTCGCGAATGCCGAAGTGCAAATTGCGGCCGCCATAGCTTCCGGCTTCAAAATCGCCGCCACCTTCCATGAGCGTGAGCGTCGATGGGGCTAGGTCGGCCGACCCGCCAACGAGCCATGGCAACCGATTGGCAATCTGATTCAATACCTTACCCGAGCTGGCCCGCGTGGCCAGTCCCTTGGCGTCGGCGGCGAAGGGTTTGATCTCCGCGTCCCAGCCATCGGGCAATTCGTGCTGCCCGATAAGATCGATCTCTTTGGCCTGCTCGGGAAATTGCCCGGCATACTCAGCATAACGCGTTTCCCAGGTCTGGCGGAGAGACTGGCCGCGGGCACCGATATTTGCGCGGAAGTGGGCCAGCACCTCTTCGGGCACGAGGAACTTTTGATCGGCTGGCCAGCCATAAGCCAGCTTGGTTAGGCGGATCTCCTCATCGCCCAGCGGGCTACCGTGGGCACCGTGCGTGTTTTGCTTGTTTGGGGAGCCGAAGGCAATTACGCTACGAGCCACGATCAGCGTCGGCCGGCCGGTCGTCTTCTGAAAACTTGTAATCGCGGCGCGGAAGGCCGCCAGATCGTTGATATCGTCGACCTTCAACACGTTCCAGCCGTAACCGGCGAACCGCTGCTGCATGCACTCGCTGAAAGCCAAGTCCGTGTGGCCTTCAATCGTGATTTTGTTGTCGTCGTAGATCCAACAGAGGTTCGATAACTTGAGGTGGCCGGCCAACGAAGCGGCCTCCGCCCCGACGCCTTCCATCATGTCGCCATCGCCGCACAGGGCGTAAACATTGTAGTCGAACAGGTCAAAGCCAGGGCGGTTGTAGCGGGCAGCCAACCAGCGCTGGGCAATCGCCATGCCGACGCTGTTGGCAATACCCTGCCCCAGCGGGCCGGTCGTCGTTTCCACGCCCGTGGTATGGCCATATTCGGGATGGCCTGGGCAACGGCTTTCCAATTGGCGGAACTGGCGAATGTCGTCCAGTGACACCGCCGGTTTGTCCGTGCCACGACCGGCGGCATCGGTCTGCTTCACGCCGCATAAATGGAGCGTGGAATAGAGCAACATCGAAGCGTGACCGCAAGAAAGGACGAATCGGTCGCGATTGGGCCACTGCGGCTGGGCCGGATCATAACGCAGAAACTCGTTGAAAATCACATAGCTCGCCGGCGCAAGGGCCATGGGTGTGCCAGGATGGCCACTATTGGCTGCCTGCACGGCATCCATCGAGAGGGTGCGAATAGTGTTAATAGAGAGCGATTCGATCGGTTGAGTCGTATGGGGCATGGATTCAGAAAGGAAGCGGCGAACAGGGAAAGATTCCAACATATAGTTAGTCTAAAAGGAGAAGGCAGTCTCGTCAATCCACTAACAGGAAAACCACCAATGAGAGAACTGCAAAGCCTTTCGGCCTATTGCCGCAGGATACCCAATATGGCCTCCAAAGTCATGTGGCCTCTCCCTCCATAATTCCCTCTTCCGCGTTTATCGGGGGTCGCTGTTAGAATAATCGCGGTGTATAATCAGTCGTGACCGGTTCGTGTTGAAACAAGAAAGCCGCAATGTCGACCACCCCACCAATAATCTGCTTCGCGTCAGCAACAGGACCGAACGGTACCGTTTACCGGGGTCCAGCTTGCAGCAAGGCGCAGGCGATTGCTTTCCGATCTGTGGGAAATGACATTGTGGTTTGTGACGGTTCGACGGTCGATAACCGAAGGCTTGCGAAGGAAATTGAAGAGGCGGTAGTCGGCGTCGGCAACGCGAAGGAAGATCCGGCTCACATCGTTTCGGCTGGATCGGATGCGCTGCCGCACTTTCAACCAAAGGTGCGGCCACCCACCGGACATGGCTTTTTTGAAATTGGCACAGCGAAGGCAAAGTGATGAAATACCTGACTCCTGAACTTTACGTGAAGATCAACGAAGCCGACGACGATGAGGTCGAGGGCTTTTACCAGGAATGGACTGCGGCGGGAGCAAACGCACGCACGCACCTACAGCAAGTCAAGCACAAACTACCACAGAAAATGCAACTGTTCTGCGAAACGCTCTGTCTCCACGATGCGGAAGTTCTCGGCATTAACGTGTCCGGTGGCGACAACGCAGTCCGCACGCCTGTCGCCGTCATCAGCGTTCGTCAGGACAACAAACTGATCTGGCTCGTCTACGATCTCTACGACCAACCGACGATTACGACGCCGGTGTCGTCGGATGCATTCGTGAGTGCCTCGGAGCAGCGCCAATGGCTCTATGATGAAGTCGACGTTTGTGACGATCCCAAGTGCCGCCACGAGATCCTTTTGAATACCGGCGAAGTCATCGAGTTGGTTTTCTTCCAGTTCGACATCTTCGTCCACCACAGTCTGTCGCATGCGATTCAGCCGCAAATCGCGCAGTTGGTATAAGTCCGCCGAGATGTGCGAGAAGAACCGGTGCCTCGCTTTGGACAACTACTGGCTGTTCTGCTGCGGCAACAATGACCGTTTCGTTTGTTGGTTTCTTAGAGGCTATCCGAGAAGTTAACTCTTTGGCAGTAAGTACTTACAACGATGCTAGCACAGCTTGCACGCGAAATCGTGGCAGTTTCTGTAATCACGACAACCGCCATTGTATTTGCAAGTCGTTTTGCTAAAGCACTTTACGTTTTCGGATAGCCTCTTTGAGTTCCTTTCAAACCGCCCAAAAGCGTCGCAGTTCTTCAGGACTGGTCGCTGTCTCGACTGCATTTGGAACAGAAGAAAGATTTACATCTTCTTTACTGCGGCCCGTTAGCGGTGAGCAAGGTTCCTTTGCGGAAGGCGGCGGCCATTGCGATGGGAACCTCCGCTTCGGCCAGCACGACATTGGCTCGATTTCGCGCGACCTGGGCCTTCATTTCCTGCTCGTGGGCCAAGGCCATCGCCCGACGTTCCTCGGCCTTGGCGCGGGCGACACGCATATCAGCCTCGGCCTGGTCGGCCTGCAAGCGGGCACCAATGTTCTGTCCCACGTCGATATCCGCGATGTCGATGGAAACAATGGTATACGCCGTCTGCGCGTCCAATCCGCGATCCAACACGGCCTTGGAGATCTTGTCGGGCTTTTCCATCACGTCGAAATGGGTCTCCGCGGCACCGATGGCGGTGATGATTCCCTCCCCCACTCGGGCGATGATCGTTTCCTCGGTGGCGCCGCCAATGAGTTGTTCGAGGTTGGTTCGCACGGTCACGCGGGCGCGAACCTTCAGTTCCACGCCGTTCTTAGCGATGGCACTGAGCGTGGCCCGGCCTGACCGCTTGGGATCGGGGCAATCGATCACCTTCGGATAGACGCTCGTTTGCACGGCGTCCAATACATCGCGGCCGGCCAAGTCGATGGCCGCCGCACGGTCAAAATCCAGATCAATATCGGCCCGATGGGCAGCAATAATCGCTTTAATGACCCTCAACACGTCGCCTCCAGACAGGTAGTGGGCCTCCAGCCTTTGGGTGGTCACACCGGTCTCCAGTTCCGTACCGATGCCAGATTGCATGGACATGATCTTGCCGGTGACGATGATTTGCTTATTCACGCGGCGGAAACTCATGCCGATGAGGCTGACCAGGGTCACATTTGCCCGAGAAAAATAAGCCTGGACCCAAATTTTTCCATAGCTCCAACCGATCAAGGCCAGAATCGCACCAAGGAAGACCAAGACGATCAAAGCCAGCCCCCACAACGGAAAATTACTCGGTGGAGATTGAGCTGCGAACAGGAAAGCAAGGCAATTCACGGTAAACTCCTAGTTAAAAACAGCCAAAGGGAGGGTTTGTTTGATTGATTCGGACAAGCCCGTATGACGATAGTAGCTTAACGCAGTAAGTGCGGTGTGAACAGCCCCCGGAGATTTTGTTTCCGGTTTTCGCCCTGAAGTCCCCCTTTTCACGCCGGGGGGGGCAATCTATAATAACGGGTCTCGTTTGAAGCGATCCAAGGAAGAAGAGGGTAAACCATCATGCCCAAGATGAAAACGCATAAGGGAACAAAAAAGCGATTCCGCCTGACGGCCAGCGGAAAAGTGAAGCATCGCCGCGCCGGCACCAGTCACCTGGCGACGCGGAAGACCCACAAGCAGAAGCGAAACCTCCGCGGGACCGGTGTTGTCAACGCGGTCGATGTCAAGCGTCTGCACATTGCGCTGAACGGGTACAGCTACTAAGTAGGTCGTTTATTGAAGTCGTAGGGTGGGCCTGTCCCACCAAAAAACGCGAGTCCGGCTATTCAACGCTTGCCATGTTGGCAAGGGCCATTTGCTCGCCCAGCTATTTTCAGGATGAATAGCCATGCGTACCGTTAAAGGTGCCGCCAGAAATCAGGCTAAAAAGCGTCTCTTCCACAAGGTGAAGGGATTTGTCGGTGGGCGTCGTCGTCTGCTGCGTACTGCCAAAGAAACACTCCTTCGCGCCGGTGTCTATGCCTTTCGCGATCGTCGCAACCGGAAGCGGGAGTTCCGCAAACTCTGGATCATCCGCATCAACGCGGCCGTCCGCGAGCGCGGTCTGAGCTACAGCACGTTTATCAACGGGCTGACCAAGGCCCAGATCGAGTTGGATCGTAAGATTCTCGCCGATCTGGCCGTGACCGATCCTACGGCGTTTGACCAGATCGTTGCCGCGGTCAAAGAGGCACTGGCCACTGCGACTGCCGCTACGACGACGACGGCGTAGGAAAAAATCCGAAATCCGAATGTCGAAATCCGAAGCAAATTCAAGTACGGAATGATAAAGGCTCAAAACAGGTTTCGATCATTCGGGTTTCTTATTTGAATTTGTTTCGGATTTCGTGTTTTGTATTTCGGATTTATACCCCATGGTGTTGGCGGAATTTCTTGCCGAACTCGACCAGTTAAGCTGCGATGCGCTGACCGCTTTTCATTCGGCCGGTGACGCTGCGGCCTTGGAGGCTGCGCGGATCGAGTTTCTGGGCATGAAGAGCGGACGGCTCAAATCGGCCCAGAAAGGCCTCGGCGCGGTCGATAAGGCCGACAAGCCGAAGGCAGGTCAGCGGTTTAACCAGCTCAAACAGCAGATCGAGATCGCGCTCGAAGCGGCCCAGGCCCGGGTGGCCGGAGGTGCACGAGTAGCCGCGGACGGTCCGTGTTTTGACCCTACATTGCCGGGAATCCGGCCGCGGCTGGGTCATCTCCATCCGATCACGCAAACCATCGAGGAACTGAAAGACCTCATGGGACGCTTGGGGTTCAGCGTGGTCGACGGTCCCGAAGTCGAGGACGAATGGCACAATTTCGAGGCCCTAAATATCCCCTTGGAACATCCGGCGCGTAATCCGCTGGATAATTTCTACCTCGCGACGGCGGAGGTGGTGAGCAGGGGAGAAACGGAGAAAGAGAGAAAGGGAGAAAAGGAGAATCTGGAAACGGGCGTTTCCTCTTTCCCCTTTCTCCCCTGCTCCCCTGTTCACCTGCTTCTTCTGCGGAGCCAGACGAGTACGGTGCAAATCCGCGTGATGGAAAAGACTCCGCCGCCGGTGCGGATCATCTCGCTGGGCCGCGTCTACCGTCCGGACGATGCCGATGCCACGCACTACCCGATGTTTCACCAGATCGAAGGTCTGCTGGTTGATCGTGGCATTACGATGGCCGACCTGAAGAGCGTGCTACGGCTGTTTGCCAGCAGTTTTTTCCAGGACGACGTACACATCCGCTTCCGCCCCTCGTTCTTCCCCTTCACCGAGCCGAGCGTGGAGGTCGATATGAGTTGGCAGGGCCGCTGGATCGAGATGGGCGGTGCCGGCATGATCGATCCCAACGTATTCCGCGCCGTCGGCTATGACCCCGAAGAATACACCGGCTTCGCCTTCGGATTGGGCGTCGAACGCGTCTGCATGCGGCGGCACAACGTGACGGACATACGCGAGTTTTATAAGAATGATGTGAGGTTCTTAGAACAGTTTACATAAATACGAAGTACGAAACTCTAAACCAATCCAAATAACGAAATCGGAATGATCAAAATGTTTTGAGCATTTGTCATTTTGTATTTGAATTTGTTTCGGATTTCGACATTCGGATTTCGTATTTTCTTCCAATCCCCAATCCCCCCCGCCCCCATGCTCATCTCCTGGAACTGGCTACAGCAATACGTTCCCCTGACCATGTCGCCGCGGGAGTTGGAACAGCGGCTGATGATGGCCGGGCTGAATCACGAGGCGACCCATGAGGTCGGCGATGATCTGGCCATCGATCTCGAAGTGACGAGCAACCGGCCCGATTGCTTGGGGCATATCGGCATCGCGCGGGAGGTCTCGGTGCTTTGGAATTGCACCCTGACGATTCCTGCGGCGAATCCGACGGAAAGCAAGACTCGCGTGGAAGACCTCATCCGCGTGCGAATCGATTGTCCCGATCTCTGCTCTCGCTATACCGCTCGGGTAATTCGCGGCGTCCGTGTGGGACCAAGTCCCGATTGGCTGGCAAAGCGGTTGGCGACCATCGGCATCGCGTCGATCAACAACGTCGTCGATATTTCAAATTACGTGATGATGGAATGCGGCCAGCCGCTGCATACTTTCGATCATGCGAAACTGGCTGGAGCGGAGATCGTCGTTCGCCATCCCCACGCCGAAGAGGTGATCGAAGCTATCGACCACAAGGCTTATCGCCTCGATCCGGAGATGTGCGTGATTGCCGACGCCCGCGTGCCGGTGGCCATCGGCGGAGTGATGGGCGGGGCGGCGACGGAAGTGAATGAAGCAACCCGCGACGTGCTGATCGAGGCGGCTGCCTTCGATCCAATTTCTATTCGCACCACGGCCAGGCGATTGACCCTGCATAGCGATTCGTCGTATCGTTTCGAGCGTCGCGTTGACGCAGAAGGGATCGATTGGGCCAGCCGTCGCTGTGCCGAGTTGATCCTGGAGATAGCCGGCGGGGAATTGGCCGCGGGCATGGTCGATGTTGGCTCGCCGCGGCAGCCGAGGGAGCCGATTGTATTCCGGCTTTCGCAACTGAAGCGGATCCTCGGCATCGAGGTCGAAGCGGACATTGTGCGGAGAATACTCACGGCACTGGGGAATAGGGAGCGGGGAGCGGGGAGCGGGGAGCAGGGAGCAGGGGAGAATGGGAGAATGGGAGAAGGGGAGAAAGGGAGAGAGGGAACGCTGCAACTATCTCCCTTTCTCCCCAGCTACTCTGCTCCCCTACTTTTCCTTCCTCCCAGTTGGCGGCGCGATCTGTCGCGGGAGATTGATTTGGTCGAAGAGGTGGCGAGGATCCATGGCTACGATAAGATTCCCGAAGATGTCCGCGTGCCGATGGCCGCCTCCTCGCGTCGCAGCGAAGATCGCGTGGTTGGCAAAATCCGCACCCTGCTCACTGCGGCCGGCTTGGATGAAGCCCTGACCTTAAGCGCGGTCGATGAAGCGTCGGCCCGGGCTGTGCAAGCCTGGACGCAGGGCGACCCACTGCGCAGCCAAACGCCCGTTATCCGCGGGGCAGACCATCTGCGCACGAGTCTTGTGCCCAGTCTACTGAGCGCGCGGCGGATCAACGAGTCGCTTTCCAACCCGGTGATCGAATTATTTGAAATCGCCAAGATTTATCTGCCCAGCCCAGGGCTGCCGGTGGAATGGTGGATGCTGGGTATTAGTAGCGGTCGGTCCTACGCGGAAGTCAAGGGAGTCGCTGAGGCCCTGGTTGCGGCGGTCAACCCGAAGCTGGTACTGTCCTACGAAAATGCCGACCTGCCGCTGTTGGATCCAAACGCTTCATGCCGGCTGACTCTCGACGGTCAATTGCTCGGTTACGTGGGACAATTGAGCACCGTGGGCCAGAAGCAAAACGATCTTCGCAGTCCGGCAGTCGTGGCCGAGTTGAAGCTTGCGCCCTTGTTCGAGCGTGCCAATCTGATTCCACAGTACGAGCCGCTGCCCACCTTCCCTGCCGTGTTGCGAGACTTGAATCTGGTGGTCGACGAGGCACTGCGTTGGGCCCAGATTGCAACCACCGTCCGCCGCAATGGCGGCCCCGATCTGGAAAGTCTCGATTATCGTGACACCTATCGCGACGCCAACCGACTGGGCACGGGTAAGAAGAGTTTTCTCTTCAGCATCAGCCTCCGCTCCCAGGAAGGCACGCTTACTAGCCAGCAGGCTGACAGTGTTCGGGATTGCATCGTCGCCGCGTGCCGTCAGGAACACGGGGCCGAACTGCGGGCGTAAGGATCGTCGCATCAATAAGTGTCGCAAGAAAAGTAGCAGGCACACTCCGTGTGCCGTCTGCCCCCGCTCGGCGAATGCGCAAAACACGACAGTTATTGGTACTCCAGTCCTAAGCTACTTGCCGAAGCAATACAAGCGGCCGGAGTCGCTGCCGATCACCAGTCGGCCGCTGGCCACGGCGGGCGAGGCAATAATCTTGCCGCCGGCGTCATAACGCCAGACTTCCTTGCCCGACTTTCGATCGAGGCCGTAGATCCGCCCGTCCTGCGAGCCGAAAAAGACGCGGTTGCCAACGACGACCGGCGAGCTGTCAACCATGCCACGCGTGGCAAACTCCCAAAGCGATCGGCCGGTCTGGGGGTCCAGGGCATGCAGCTTCTTATCACGCGATCCGACGTAGATACCGTCGGCCGTGACGGCCGCCGAGGAGCGATAGGGCATCGGCCGAACAGGGTCTTCATAACGCCAGGCGATTGCACCCTTGGCGAGATCGACCGCCAGAAACTGATTGTTCTCATTGCCAACAAAGATCCGATCCTTCCCTAAAGCCGCGGCACATCCCGTGGGCGCGTCGATCAGTATCTTGCTCAGCACAGTTCCCTGATCGAGATCGATGGCGTAAAGCCTCGCGCCACAGGTGGCGAAGTAACCGCGATTGCCGGCAATTGTCGCCGGGCAGCGGACCTGGTCCTCCATGTCGCACTTCCATACCAGCTTGCCGCTGGACGCATGGAGACAGTACTCAAAGGAATCCTCGGAGCCGAAAAGCACGCAGTCGCGATAGAAGCTCGCGGGTGCATCGATCGGGCCGTCGCTCTCATGCTTCCAAAGCAACTGGCCCGACTTGGCGTCAAAGCAAGCAAACTCGCCGTCCTGGTCGCCGATAAAGACCCGGCCGTCGCGGACCGCGGGTGCGGTCTTGTAGCTCGACTTGCCGACGAATTCCCAACGCTTTTTGCCCGTGGCCAGATCGATGCAGTACAGTGTACCGCTGGTGGAACCAACATAAACGCTTCCGCCATCGATCACCGCTCCGGCCTGAAAACCCTGGTTCTCGACGGTAAAGGTCCAGCGCAATTCGAGCGGATCGGGCAACGTACTGCCGGCCACGCCGCAGCCGGATACCGTGCCGCGAGCCAACGGCCAGGCATCCGGCGGCGCGAAGTCCGTCGTTTCAGCCGATGCCGGAGGCGATGTCAACGCGAAAGACAAAATTACGAATCGCAGAAGCATCTACTTCTCGCTCACGTCGTAGCAAGTGCCCTGGCTTATGCTGCGGACGTAGATCTTCCCATCGGCAAAGGCGGGCGTGGTCCAGCACTTATCTTCAAATGCCTTGGTTCGGGCAATCTCTTGGTAGGCCGCCGGTGTGGCTTCGATGATCACCAAGTTGCCATCCTCGGCCAGGGCCACGAGCCGGTTGCCGACGAGGATCAGATTCCCTTGACCGAAGTTCGGCTGTGACCACTTGACCTTGCCCGTGGCAAGCTCCACGCACTTCATCGGCCCCTTCTTGAACTTTTTGAAGCCAAACATGCCGTAGAGATATCCGTCCTTGCAGACGGGCGTACTCCAATGGTTGACGACAGGCTCATTGCCGGGGCTGAACCAGAGCTTGGTTGCGGTGAAACCTTCGCCCTGCTTCTTGATTTGGCAGGCCGAGCTGCCGACACCGTAACCGGCCGACAAATAGACGATATCACCCGAGACGACGGGCGAGATTGCCGTGGAGACACTGTAGGAGAAGGGAAATTTCCAGAGGAGATTGCCCGTCTTGGTGTCAACCGAGACCAGGCCGCTTTGCATAAAGAAAATCACCTGCCGCTGTCCGTGAATCGTGGTCACCACGGGCGTGGAGTGGGTGATCTTTTCGTCGCAGATCTTCCAGACGACCGCGCCGGTGTTCTTGTTCAGACCCAGCAACGATTCGCCCGGCCCACCCCCGGCAACGAAGACTAGGTCGCCATCGACGGCTACGGAGGCAGCGCTATTCCAGCCGATGTTTCGCCCATGATGCTCTTTCATCAAATCGCGTTTCCAGATTGGCTGGCCGAGGCTGGCGTTGAGGCAATGGGCGACCAGATCAGGTGTGAGCAGGTAGACCTTGCCATCATTTACGGTGGGTGTGGACCGCGGACCATCGCCGTCGCCGCCGCCGCTGTAGCCTTCACCCCGGGCGATATCGGTAAACCAGAGTTCCTTGCCGGTTGCCGCATCCAGGGCCAGGCAGACTTCTCGCGACTTCCCTTTGATTTCACGCACGACCTGCGTAAAGACATTGCCGTCGCTAACGGCGAAAGAGCTAAAACCCGTATTCATCGGTTTTTGCCAAACAACCTTGGGGCTATCCCCGCCCCACGGGATGGCGACTTTTTCCGACGAGATCCCGTCTTGGTTGGGTCCGCGGTACATGGGCCAATCGGCCGCATGGGACAAAGCACTTTGCAGAAAGAAAAAACCGCCAAAAACCATCGCAACCACTCGAACCGTCCGCATTAGGAACCTCCTGATCTTCTCTGAAGCAGAATGACACGCAATCGTCCTATTTTCGTTGCCGGGGGAGCGCGTGTCAACAGCGTGTCAACTGAGGCGAGCCATTTCCCTACGCCAACGGCTTACGCTACAATTCTCAGCGTGGTATGCTTGTTACACCAATGTCATAATCATTACCCGTCGAGAAACGTCCATGCGTCACCTGTCCTGTCTTTTGTTCGCGGTAGCTTGCTGTTTTCCACATTCGGGTCATGCGGCCGATTTCAGTCCCGATCCGCGTTCGGTACAGTCGTACGGCCCTGCTTATCGTTATCCCCAGGCAGGCTGGATTGTCATGCATATTGAAGGCAAACCGTATGAGCGCGGGATTCAGCACGGCCGGTTGCTGGCCGCCGAGATCGCCGCTCACGTTCGTTGTCTTGCCGCTTGTGCAGGCCCGAAGGATCCGCTTGAGGCGTGGAAGCACGTGCGGAACTTGGCCAACGCGCTATTCCTGCGCGGCTACGACCGAGAACAACTGGAGGAAATGAAGGGAATTGCCGATGGTGCCAGCGCGGCCGGGGCGACGTTCGAGGGCCGGTCGATCGATCTGGTGGATATTGTCGCGATCAACTCGCCGAATGAATTAGAGTCCCTCGAAGGCGCACTGGAAGCGACTCCCACCGGTCTGGAAGGGATGACCGATCCGAAGAAGCCCACAGGTGCCGTCCCTCGCCGAGCGCGTCGATCCCGGCCGACGCGCTGCACCGCCTTCGCCGCCATCGGTCCCGCCACGCGCGACGGCAAGATCGTCTTTGGTCACATCACCATGTGGGAGCTATATCCCGCAAATTTCTACAATGTTTGGCTCGACCTCAAGCCCGACCAAGGGCACCACTTCGTGATGCAGACTTGTCCGGGCGGCATGCACAGCGGAATGGACTACTCGATCAGTGACGCCGGAATCATGATGAGCGAGACCACGCTGGAGCAAACCCGCTTCAACCTCCGGGGCATCCCGTTGTCCGCCCGCATCCGCCGGGCCGTGCAATACGCCAACTCGATCGAGGAGACCTCCGAGATTCTCCGCCGAGACAGCAATGGGCTATCGACCAACGAGTGGATCTTGGCAGACGTCAAACGGAATGAAATCGCGTTGTTTACTCTGGGCACCCATCAGAGCAAGCTCTATCGCAGCAGCAAAAACGAGTGGATCGACGGCGCGAAAGGGTTTTACTGGAGTTGCAACAACAATAAGGACATGGAGGTGCGGATGGAGACCATCGCCGGGGTTGAAGGCCGGCCTTCTGCCATGGCCGCGTTCGCGCCATGCAATCGTGACACGATCTGGCTGCGAATGTACGAGCGTTTCCAAGGGAAGATTGATGCCGACTTCGGCCGCATGGTCGTGACCAGTCCCTCGCTGGTCGGTCCTTACAGCGTGGATGCCAAATATACGACATCCGACCTGGCTGGGCAGTTCAAAACCTGGGCCACGTTCGGCCCACCCCTCGGTCCCTCATGGGAACCAACCTTCACCGAGCGGAAGAACTTTCCCGAGGTGCGACCGCTGGTTCCCAATCCTTGGGTGGTGCTGCACGCGGTTGCTCCGCCTCAAAGCGAAGAGTCATCCATGAACATCGCGGATCTGCTCGATCCGGAAGACTCGGAATTGTCTCCGCTACCAAGGAAGGGGCCGGAGAAGGATTCGGAATCGGACCGAACGGCACCCGCGGCCTGGCATGGAACCTTACTGCCCAAGTCCGATGCTGAGATCTGGCTGACGACTGCTTTCGCCAACTACGAGCGCATTGTCGCCCAGGAAACATTACTCGGATCCGCGAAGAAAGGGCACAAATCGAGCGATCTCGATGAACTGGGCCTCTCCGTTTTCTACTACCGTTCCGTATACGAGCTGGGCGCGCGGGCAGGCGAGGACATCCCCCTGTCAAGAACGCAATCCAATCGACACGACGACAACTGGTACAAGGTGGCCTCCGGCAAGGGTGTCCTCTTGCTCCACAGTCTGCGCGGACTGCTCGGAACGGACGATTTCGACCGCTTCATGGACGAATTCGGGCGTGCTCATGCCGGCTCGGAAGTGACCGTGGCCCAGTTCCAGACCTACCTTGAAATAAAGGCGGGCCGCAGCTTGCAGGCATTTTTCGACCCTTGGCTGAATCGTACCGGCTTGCCCCGTCTGGAACTGGGCGAGTGTGAAACGCATCGCGTGGGAAAGAAGTGGACCACCACCGTCACGCTCGGTCGCGACAAGGCCGGACCAAGCCTGACGGTCCCCATTACCGTGGAAACCGAGAAGGCCGAGGCAACCCAGCAGGTTCACCTGGAAAAGCGGTCTGAGACGATCCGGGTGACCACCGAGGGCCAGCCCATTCGGATCGTGGTCGACAAGCACGGATTGGCGGCTCGCAGCAACGGCGGGCCGTTCAACATCCTCACGTTCGAGACCGAGTTGGAGCAGGCCCTGATCGTGTACGGCACGTTGGACGAGGCGTCGGCCAACCGCGAGGCGGCCCACAAGCTGCAAGAGGCCCTCCGCCGCCGTGAGTTTAACATTACGATACCCATCAAGCGGGATGACGACGTGATCGACAACGACCTGAAGAACCATCACCTGGTGTTGATCGGCCGGCCGGACAGCAACCGCCTTGTGGCCCGATTCCGTGAAGCCCTGCCGATCCGATTCGGCCCACATTCCTTCGAGGTTCGCGGCGAGGCTTACGCGCATGCGGAGACCGCCGTCTTGATGGCCGCCGAGAACCCGCTGAACAAGCGATATTCAATGATCGTGATCGCCGGCCTCAGCGGCCTGGCCACGTTGCAGACCGTGCCGCGGTTTGAAGACGAGTCATTGACCTACGCCGAGGTCGTCATCCTGCCATACAACCGGGACGAAGTGTCTCTCGTGATGCCGCCCAAGGAGCTTGTCCGCGAGCTTCGACGAGATAAACCGGAGAATTGAGGGTTGAAAAGTAGCAGGCACACTCCGTTCATTCACCGCGAAGATCGCAAAGTGCGCAATAGAAGGAATGTTTGTTTCTTTGTGCTCTATTCGTTCTTTTGCGGAGAATCCCTTTCTCCTAATATGGCAGGGAGGTATAATCGTCTGCTTCCAGGTTGAATCCATTCCCACACGCCTCAACAAAAGTGGGGAATTGAGCCGTTAGGACCGCATTGATGAGTGGATTTTCTTTCCGAGTCGATAAAAGCCCTTTTAACCAGCATCAGGTGGAAGTTCTGAATCAATTGCTGGCTACGCTCTCGCCCGATCAGGTGATCTGGCTGAGCGGCTACCTGGCTGGCATGCAGGGTAGTGCGGTTGGGGGCAACCTCGGGCAGGTAGCGGTTTCAAGTGCCTCGTCGCCCGCATCTGGCACACCGATCGTGACGGCGATCGAGCGCGAAGTGACGATTCTCTTTGGCTCCCAGACCGGCAACGCCGAGCGGCTGGCCGGCGAAATGAAAAAACAATTGGAGGAGGCTGGTTTTTCGGTCACGCTTTCGTGCATGAGCGAGTTCCGCACGAACAACCTCAAAAAAATCAAGCAGCTTCTGATTCTGGTCAGTACGTATGGCGAAGGCGACCCGCCGGACAAGGCGGTGCTCTTCCACGAATTCCTCCAGGGGAAGCGGGCACCGCGGCTGGAAGGAGTGCGGTTCTCCATACTTTCGCTGGGCGATCAGCTATACGATCAATTTTGCAAGACCGGCCAGGATTTTGACGCACGCCTGGAGGAACTCGGCGCGAAGCGAATCCACCCACGAGTCGATTGCGACGTCGATTTTGACGAACCGGCCAAGGCTTGGATGAACGGCGTACTCAACGCACTTTCCAGCGAAGGCGTCGCCCCAGCCAAAACAGGGGAGGGGGGCGAGGTCATCGAGCGTATTGCGGCCGGCGTCGTCTCGGCAGGAGCGACCTCCGGTGCCGCCATCGCCGCGCAGACCGTTGCCGCCCCGGCCTTTACCCGCACGAATCCTTTTACCGCGGAAGTTTTGGAGAACTTCAACCTCAACGGCCGCGGCTCGGAGAAAGAAACCCGCCACCTGAAACTGGCTATCGAAGGGTCTGGGCTATGCTTTGAGCCGGGCGACTCGCTGGGCATCTACCCGCATAACGATCCGCAACTGGTCGACGAGGTGCTCAGCACCCTGGGCTGGAATGGCGACGAGACCATTCCTGTCGGCAAGCAGGAACTGCCGCTCCGCGAGGCCCTGATCCGGCACTACGAAATCACGCTTCTGAGCAAGCAGTTGCTGACGCAGGCGGCCAGTTTTGCCCAGGGTGGCCTACAGAACCTGGTGCAGGCGGATGCCAATGAGAAGTTGAAGGCATATACGCGAGGCCGAGACCTGTTGGATCTGGTTCGCGATTTTTCGATCAAGGGGATCCCGCCCCGTGAGTTCGTGCCACTGCTCCGCAAGCTGCCTGCGCGGCTCTATTCGATCGCCAGCAGCTTCCGAGCGAACTCCGGCGAGGTCGATCTCTGTATTGCCGCGTTGCGGTATCAGGCCCACAATCGCGATCGTTTGGGAACCTGTTCCGTTCACTGCGCCGAGCGAGTCGAGTCGGGCGATTACCTACAGGTCTTCGTACATTCAAATCCGAACTTTCGCCAGCCGGCCGATCCGGACGCGCCGATCATCATGGTAGGTCCCGGCACGGGCGTGGCTCCGTTCCGCGCTTTCGTGGAGGATCGCGAGGAAAGCGGCGCAGGGGGCAAATCGTGGCTGTTCTTTGGCGACCGCCATTTCCGCACCGATTTCCTCTACCAGGTCGAATGGCTCCGCTGGCTGAAGCTTGGCATGTTGACGCGTCTGGAGGTGGCCTTTTCGCGCGATCAGGGTGCCAAGGTTTACGTTCAACACCGCATGTTGGAGAAGAGCCGCGAGTTATTTGGCTGGTTGCAGGACGGGGCTCACTTCTATGTCTGCGGAAGCATCAACCCGATGGCGGCCGACGTCCATGCCGCGCTGGTGAACATCGTCGAGCGCGAAGGCGGCAAGAGCAAGGAAGAGGCCGAGGCCTATGTGGCAGGCCTGCGCGAGCAGGGCCGTTATCAACGCGATGTTTATTAATTCGTAGGTCAGGCTTTCCAGCCTGACGTACTTGACAGGGTCAGGCTGGAAAGCCTGACCTACTTGAAACGAAAGCAAACCCATGCCAGATAGGACCAAACAACAGCCCGCCCAGAAGCCGGCCGAACAGGAAAACATCAAGACAGACAGCAATTTTCTCCGCGGGACCATTCTGCAATCGTTCGACAATCGGATCACAGCATCCGTGTCGGAGGGCAACAACTTCCTGCTGAAGTTTCACGGCACCTACATGCAGGACAACCGCGACATTCGCGATGAGCGGTCGCGGCAGCGGTTGGAGCCGGCCTTCGACTTCATGATTCGCATCCGCGCGGCCGGCGGCGTCGTCACGCCGCAGCAGTGGTTGCAGTTGGATGCCCTTGCGCACAAGTATGCCAACGGCGAAATTCGCCTCACCACGCGGCAGTCATTTCAGTTCCACGGCGTACTGAAGTGGAACCTTCGCCAGACGATCCACGACATCAACCTGACGTTGCTCGATACACTGGCCGCCTGCGGCGATGTGAACCGGAACGTGATGTGTAATCCGAATCCCTATCCGTCGGAAGTCCACGGCGAGGTCCATGAGTGGTCGAAGCGGCTCAGCTTGCATCTGGCCCCGCGAACGGGGGCCTATCGTGAAATCTGGATGGGCGAGCAGGCCGTTGTGCCGCCGCTCCAGGACGAAGAGCCGATGTATGGCCCGACCTATCTGCCGCGGAAGTTCAAGATCGCCATTGCCGTGCCGCCGTCGAACGACGTGGATGTGTTGGCCCACGACATGGGACTGATTGCCATCGTCGAAGGGGGCCGGCTGATCGGTTTCAACGTCTCGGCGGGCGGTGGATTTGGCATGACCCATGGCGATACGGCTACGTTTCCCAATCTTGGCTGGATCCTCGGTTTTTGCCGACCTGAGCAGATACTCGACGTGGCGGAAAAGATACTCACCACGCAACGCGACTTCGGCGATCGCAGCAACCGCAAGCACGCCCGCTTGAAGTACACGATTCTCGATCGCGGCGTGGAGTGGTTCAAGGACGAACTCCAGCACCGCCTCGGCTGGCGGCTTGAGCCGGAGCGGCCGTTCCATTTTGAGCATCACGGCGACCGCTACGGCTGGGTCGAGGAAACCAACGGCAAGTGGCACCTGACGCTCTTCATCGAGAATGGCCGAATCCGCGATTGGGAGGATTATCCGCTGATGACCGGCCTGCGGACGATTGCCCAGTCGCACGACGGTGACTTCCGCCTAACGGCCAATCAGAACTTGATCCTCGGCAACATTTCTCAAGAGAACCGGCCACGGATTGAGCAATTGGTGCAGTCGTACAAGCTCGGCGACAACCAGCGGGTTTCCGCCTTGCGGCGCAACGCCATGGCCTGCGTGTCTCTACCGACCTGCGGGCTGGCGATGGCCGAGTCGGAGCGGTATCTCCCCTCGCTGATCACCAAGTTGGAGAGTTTGCTGGCTGAGGCGGGGCTAGCCGACGACGAGATCGTGATTCGCATGACCGGCTGCCCCAACGGCTGCGCGCGGCCGTATCTAGCCGAGATTGGATTCGTCGGAAAGGCACTCGGCAAGTACAACCTCTACCTGGGAGCCGACTTCACCGGTATGCGGATGAACCGTCTCTACCGCGAAAACATCGGCGAGGAGGAAATACTCGCCGCGCTCAAGCCGATCATCCTGCGCTACGCCCAGGAACGGCAGCCGGGCGAGCATTTCGGTGATTTTGTCGTGCGGAAAGGCCTTGATCCTAACCGGCTCTCCACCGGGTTTGCGGATAATTGTGGTGCGGGCGTCCCGCCTGCCCAAGAGGTTGTGGTTGAACAGTTGTCTGGCTACCGCAGCGGCATTGAGGGGTGACCTAGCTTCGGACACGGGTAGCCTGCTTTCTGAAAAACTCCCAGGTCGATGCCGGCCAGGGAGCGAACTGGACGGCAGGCAGGCCTGCGGCGAGCCGGCTACGGTAGATGACGGCTGCCGTCTCGCACGCCGACTCGATCAGACGACTTCGTTCATGCATGCTGAGCGCACGCAACCTCGCAACATTCTCGGTCTCTGCCGCGACGTGGGCCACGGCTTGCTTATTCAAGACATCATTTGGTACGTGAGTCATTGGATTGAAAAATGCTACTTATTGGACTTGATCGCTGGTTGGGATGGAACGGGCTATGAATCCTACCATTATACCCCTCTCTATTCTACCCCGTCTCCCACTACTTTTCCTGCAAGCAGCGATGCACCTGCCCCTCGTGCCACCCAGTTGAAATCCGAAATCCGAATATCGAAATCCCAAACAAATCGGAAATTCAAAATTCGGAATGACCAAAACACAGAGTCCCCCCGGTTTTGAACCTTTTCTCCCTTTGAAATTGAATATTGTATCGCCGCAAGGCGCGGTGATTGAGCGGCCTGTGGCAACCCTCGACGCCGCGCGCCGTTTGCCGGGATCGGTTGGGTCCACGCCCTGGACGACGAGCCTCCAGAGCTAACCTACGTGGACGCCGACACGTTCGAGGCGACCTTCTAATTCTCACCGATGACCAGTCGGCCCGGGGACGGTACGCGCATACTGGATATTGAATTAGGTTCGCTGAACCCTTAAGAATTTAACAGTTCAATAAACTGCTCTACGGTCATACCCGCTGCTTCTATTTGGTCTTTTAGTAGACCAAGGCCAATAGTTTCCCCGGCGTGTACAGGAATCGACAGGCGGTATGGTTTGGCGGGATGCTCAAGGATATGGTGGCTTCCGCGGATGCGGCAGCAACGAAACCCCGCCTTGGCAAACACCTTGCAGGCAGTTTTGCCCGTAATCCTCGGGGTTTTAGGCATTTACGACAATCCATGCAAGTTCCGCATTGCTTGGGATTGTTTCGGCCGACGGAACGCACCAAGGAATGGTTGTGCCATCTTCCGTGTAAGATTCAATCAGTCCGTCAATTGCTTCGTGAACGCGATTCAGGGCCTCTTCCTTAGTTGGCCCGCAACTTCCAGTACCGGGAAGACTCAAAACCAGTGCCGACCACGTTCCATCCTCTTCGGGAATGAGGCACACGAGGCAGCGATATCGAGTCTGTTTCCATTCCACGTCCTCAGAAAACGAGCCGGCAATCGAAGCTCCAGTCACTTCGGGATTGTCTAAAAGTTCCTGCAACATGATTATCTACCTCTTAGGCTACTGTCATTTCGACTGCGTGAATTCGATATGATCCGAGCAGTTCACCATCGCACAGTACCTCAAACGCATATACTCCCTTCGCGTCAATGGGGAGCATCGGCAGTGCCAACTCTACCTCAACGGTAGCAAGGCGATCCGTGCATTTGAGCTCGACTTCTGTGCTGAATAACTGTTTCTGGGTTCCTACATTCACAAATTGCAGCAACAACTTGGTGCCGTCAACCACATCGGTCAAACTCAAATACGCCCACGGCGATCCGGCCTGGAGTCCGCCCGCAAGAAGCCGTCGCTTCGTTCCGTCAGGCTGTGTCACTTCCTTATGTGCGGGAGTTTTGCTGAACCAAAAACTCGTAAATGTACCGGCAATGATTCTCTTGCCAGAAACGGCATCTCTGTAGACGCGATCTGCCAAAACAAGAGCTTGAAGAACAGGCTTCACGTCACCCCCCCTATTTTGGACAATGAACAAGTTTCACGCATGAAGCATATGCCAGAATCGCGCAAAAGAAAAGCCGCGGTCATAGGTACGCGGCCAGCGATAGCTCCATTCCTACTCTCATGGCATCCTGCCAATTGGAAATATATCCACCAGCAGCCTACCAGAAGACGCTAAATCCCGCAAGTGGTTCGCGAAAATATTGACAAAATCGGAATAATTTACTCGAATCTTCAGGCTAAAGAAATTGGATTCATCCATCAGGGGGGGCTTTTCCAGCAACACACTCCTAGGGCACTACCCGTTTGGGGCATCCTTATTGGTTTCTTGTCTAGTTTGTCGATGGCACTGCGGCCCGTGGCTACCCTCGACGCCGGGTGCGCCGCCTGCCGGGATCGGTTGGGTCCACGCCCTGGACGACGAGCCTCCAGAGCTACCCCACGTGGACGTCGACACGTTCGAGGCGACCTTCTAATTCTGGCTCTCCGCCGACTTTGGGGACAATTGTGGTGCGGCCGTCCCGGCTGCCCAAACATTAGGGTGCAAGAGAGCAGGCGGGACGCCCGCACCACAAACTTGGCGGAGAGCCAAGTTACTCCATGGCAATCAGCCCCTGATCGATGAGCAACTGGAATGCCTCGGAATCGTTCATGTCCTGCACGATTTCCGATTGGTCGGCACTGCGGCCCACTGCGGCAATCAAGAACTCCAGCTGGATCGGCCGGGAGGTGTTCTCGCTCGGATCGGGATAGCTCTTTTGCCACTCCTCACAAGTCAAGAGAGATGCGATCTGCGATGTAAAGAAGTTTCAGCAGTCGCAGACGGCTCGCTCGTTTCCCGTCGCGGCGGAGCGGAACGCCGACCGCTTGGATCGCTTTTTCGGTATCAAGTCTCAATGTCATGGCAGTCTCCCGGGTCTCGGGGGCAGGGTCATTCAAACGCCACAAGTTCTTGCACGGCAACGGTTTATGGTACGCTGGCATGCGGTGTTCGTCAATTGCATCCCATGTTTTTCGCACGCATGTTTTTTCGCGCCGATGTGACTAGGCGCGTGCAAGAGTAGCTTGGTGGGCGGAAATAGGTATCGTGGAGAGGTCGGTTTTTATTCCTTGGTAGAAATCTGCCACTCGTCGCGTAGCGACGCCCTGACGGTAGCCGTGGGTTTTAACCCACGGTCTGAGGCATTCCGTCACCCGTTCGTCGCGTAGCGACGATTGAAAACATTCAGGCGTCGCTACGCGACGCAATATTTGTGTGCCGCTCCGTGTCCGTGGGTTAAAACCCACGGCTACCATCGGCAGTCGCTACGCGACCAGAAGCAGGACGTCAAATCAACATGCCCCAGAAAATCGCTGATAAATGGCCGTGAAGATGCTCGGCGACCGGCTGCGCCCTTCGACGGATGAACTGCTGGGCTGTTTGGCGCGAACACCCGCTTTCCGCACCCAAAACAGGAAAAGCCATAATTTTTCGCAAGGTGCCTTGTAATCTTAAATATTCGGATTAAACTGACAGACTGGCCCAATTCTCCCGTGACCTCACGCGGGCTAGGAGGCCCGTTTTGAAGATGATTCAATTTGCGATGGAGACGTAATGCAAAGATAAGAACAGGCCGCTTGACGGCCGCGAATACATATTGATCGACGCGTAGCGTCAAGTAACTGCTTCCCTCGAAACTGCCAACCTGAGCGAAAGCTCTTGTACAGAAGCAGCCTTGTGCCACGCCCCGAAAGGGGCGTCGGCCAGGCTGTTCTGTGCGCCCCTTGGCAGGGGTCGAGGGAGCGGCTCGGATCGGCGCCCTTTTTCTTTTATGCCGCACCGACATGCTTGTCGCCAATCCGCAACTACATCCGAATACAAACGGTATTTCTTTACTCTTCGATTTCAGGGCGACTGTCGCTCGCAACATCAAAGGAGATTTGAGATGAGAAGGTTGATGGCAGGCATTGTGACGTTTGGTATCGTTATCAAGAGGAGTGCGTGGTTCGGGGCCGTGTTCTGTGCCGTGTGCTTCGGTGATGTCGCCGGGGCTGCTACGATTACCTACAACGCCAGAGCCGATTTCTCTGGTGCATCCAATCCCAACGGTCAGTGGAGCTACGGTTATCGCCCAAGTTCCAGCGACCCAATGATTCTCTTCACACATTATGCCGACCCACCCAACAATGTGGGAATGGCTCACGGTACTACAGGAAATTTAACTTGGCACGCTGATAACTACATTTTCTCCTTTGCACCAGGCGTCTATTTAATTCCACCCACACAAATTGGCGGGCCGAATGACATTGGTTTCCACCCCGCTCCCGGTGCCTGGGCGACAGGTCATGATTTAGACTGGGGGATGATTCGCTGGACGGCACCGGACGATGGAACGGCAAATATATCCGCCGGGTTTGGTGGGACGTCTGGTATCGGTACGGGCCGTAGAGACGTGTATGTCTATCAGGGTTCAATCAAACTTTCATCTGCCAATATCGCTGGGACGCAAACGGCTTCCTACAATGGCACTCGTGCAGTCCACGCCGGGGATACGATTGATTTTGCAGTCGGACCTTATGACACATGGGGTGGTGATTCAACCTCACTTTCCGCCATAATAAACTTCACTTCCACCCCTATCCCCTCCATATTCGCTCTCCTCAGTCCATCGAATGCCACGATTATCACTGGTGGGACAGGATCGTTGGGCATCACGGTCAAAAACACAGCGGCAACTGGTGCTAATAACCTCAACTACACGCTGACTGCCGCTGTCCCAATCGGAAACGCCTCGCTAGGATCGGTAACTCCTGGTTCCGGCAACCTCACTCCCAGTACAAGTCAATCTAGCACGGTATCAGCCAGTTCCAGCAATTTGGGCTTGAACACAATTCGGTTCACGGCCACGGATTCTAACGCTTCCAATTCGCCACAAACAATCGATGCAACCTTGACGGTTCTCGGCCATACTGTTCCGAGCTTGACCCTACTCAGTGGCAACAGCCAAACGGTGATCATTGGAGCGAACGGCGTTACCGCAGGGCTGAAGTTGTCCAACGGAACCCTCAACCAAGCCGGTCTTGCCTCGTTGGATGTCAATTCGCTGGGGACACTCGTTACCGGCTCTACCGGCAATAAACTGGTGGCGTCCGGTTCCTCGCAGTCCTACACGGCGTCATTAAACACCGGAACGCTAGGCATGCAGGTCAAGACCTTCAGCTTGACCGTTGGCGATGACAAAACGCTATCGGGTGCGTCATCGGCAACCGCTCTTTCGACCACGGCAACTCTCACGGTTCTCGGCCATACCGCTCCGAGCTTGAGCCTACTCAGTGGCAACAGTCAAACGGTGATCGTAGGAGCGAACGGCGTTACCGTAGGGCTGAAGTTGTCCAACGGCACCCTCAACCAATCTGGTCTCGCCTCCCTGGATGTCAATTCGCTGGGAACAGGCGTAGGCGGAACTACGGGCGGTAAACTGGTTGCATCGGGTTCTACGCAGTCGTACACGGCAGCGTTAAACACCAGCACGCTAGGCACGCAGACGCAGACATTCAGCCTAAACGTAGGCGACGACCAAACGATTTTGGGAGCGTCGTCGGCAAGCAATCTTTCAACAAGTGCATCGTTGACCGTTCTCGGCCATACCGCTCCAAGTCTCACCATCAGCAGCAGCGGCAACAATCAGACGGTCATCGTCGAGGCTACAGGCATTACCGCTGGACTAAAACTGTCCAATGGCACCCTCAACCAAACCGGTCTCGCCTCCTTGGATGTCAATTCGCTGGGAACACTTGTTACCGGCTCGACCGGCAACAAATTGGTGGCATCCGGTTCTACGCAGTCCTACACGGCAGCATTAAGCACAGGTACGCTAGGAACGCAGACCCAGGTGTTCAGCCTCAATCTTGGCGACGACAAAACGCTGCTGGGTGCGTCTCCAGCAACCAATCTTTCGACCACGGCAACTCTCACGGTGACGGACCACTCCAACGCTTCCCTTTCCTCTGGCACCAACCTGAAGACTAAGACGATCAGCTTTGGCAACTTCCTCAAGGGGGCGACGGCACCACCCCGCCAGAGCTTTACCATTTACAACCGTGCAGCGAACACGTTGCCAGCCTACACAGCGAATATGCAACTAATCGACTACACGGAAGCGGGCGATCCGGCACTTTCACCGACCGTCTTTCTGTTCGGGGGAATGTCGGCGGGTGGTTACGTGACCTTTCCAGCCTCCCTGAACACCAGCAACTACACCACGACGGGGGAAACGACGCTCACGATGTCCTCCTCCCAACTGGTGGATGACAGTCCGTTGCCGGGTGCGGGCAGCAACAACAACGGGACGATCATCGTCACGCTGCAAGGGAACGTCGGCACCGCCACGGCAGATGCCAGCAACTCTCCGACTAAATTTGGCACTGCATTGAATGCCCCAATAGCCAGGAACGCCAGCTATGCCAACCTTGAATCCATGGCAATGGCAACCACGGGCAGCGGCGGAGCAGGCAGGATCGGCAGCAAGGCGACGATTCTGGCGGGAACCGCAAGCGTTGCCACAACGGCCAGCATGGCTTGGCGGACGGGGGCCAAGAATCCACTAACGGGCATTCAGGAGGCATTTATCAGTGATGTCGTCGATTTGACCGGCATGGGAATCGTGGATGAACCGAAATATCACGGGAGCCTCCATACGGATACGTTCGTGCTGCAAATGAGCTACAATTCGCTAGCCTTCGAAGCTAGGACTGGGCTGAGCGAACTGGGGGCTGCCAATGCCGGATTTATCCAAATGGAATATCTGGATCAGGGGGTTGATGAATTAGCTGGCACTGGGGACGATCAGTGGAAGTTGGCCGTGCTTGGTAATTTCGGCGGAACATCTCACTTTGTAGGCGTCCAGCCGTATAACTCCAGCTTCTTCGTGCTGGGTGATTATGGCGTGGATGTAATTTCTCATTCCGTCTGGGCAGTTCTGGATCACAATAGCCAATTTGCCGTAGTGCCCGAACCCTCCACCTTTGCCTTGCTCGGTGTCGGCGTGATCGGACTTTTTGGTTACGCATGGAGGCGGCGAGCGGCGAGAAGAACGGCACTGGCTGAAGCACCAGACGATGCCCCGGCGATCCTGGCCTTCCCTGCACATGCCTCCCATCAACCGGAATCGAAACGGCTGGCAGCGTGATTTCTCCGCGTGGGGTCGGGCCGAAGCAATTCGTGAGGGATATTGCCTTCACGTAGCGAGACTGCCAGCGAGGAGGCTTCCGTCTGGCTGATCTCATGGCCCCGGTGGGCCAAGACGTGCTTTACGGCCGCGGCACCGGGAAGCTCAGGGCTAGCCCGGGGCATGCGGTGCGAAGGTTCAGCAGCACGGCATGGGTTTGGAAAGGGTTCCAGACACCCACGGTATCGGCCAGGCGGAAGCGATCGGCCCCCGCTTGCCGCGCCGTTCGTGCGCATGTAGAAACATCGACTGCTCGGGAGACAGGTGCCACTGAGTACCGAAGCGGCTGTTGCCGTACAGCCCGCAGAATTCCCAGAACGATGCAAACCACGGTGTGCTGTCGCCTTCACGGGCACTGGGGCTGGAGGCGATCACCCACCCCTTCATCACTTCCTGAAGGAACGCGTTGTGTAGCAACCGTTGCGATGGACGCGACTCAGCTCGTCGGATCGGAACATGCGGCGTCCGCCCTTTTGTAACGCCTGAAGTGCGGCCAGCGATTCCGCGAGTTTTTCGTTCGGTATTGCCATGGGAGCCCCAGTGTAGGTTACTCACGTTTCCAAGTATATTGTGCCATACAAGAACAAGTATGTTGTGTCGTGCGACTACAAGTCAACTAAGCTGTCTCAATACAAGTAAACACGGATTTCGCCCATGCATGGTATGCCTGATTAGCGGCATGAAGTTTCATCCCAGTGAGCCCGGCGTTTACGGGATTCTGGTCTTCGATGGCATTGTTTTCGTAGTTGCCCTTTTAGTTACAAGGGTTGTGAGCGAGTTGTGCTTACCAATGCGAGGCGGGCCGATCATCAAAACGCCGCTGGACACGCCGCACCCGTAGGGCGGGTGGAGCACGGAAACTCAACCGCAGTGGTGCGTTGCGCGAACCGGTCTAAACCAGGTGGAAGGTTGCCATTCGGTGGATTCCGTGCGCAACCCACCATTTCCCTAGAGGGTTCGCTCCACGCACCCTACAATTTATGAATAATCAGCAGCGATTCTCTGGGGCTGAATGCTTCAGACCGTTGGCGCGGCTGCCTCGCCGCTGCCCGCTCCAACTGCGGCGGACTGCTCGGGAGCATTCTGCACCGAACCGAGGAACTTCAACTGCTTCTTGCCGGCCACCTCGGCCACATCGACCGTGATCGTGTCTAAGCCGTTGAACTCGCCCTTGAGCAGTTCTTCGGAGAGCGGATCCTCGACGAGGTTCTCGATCGCCCTGCGCAAGGGACGTGCGCCGAAATCGAGATCCTTACATGCCCTGCGAACGATCAGTTCCTTCGAGTCGTCGGTTAGCACTAGGTCTAGGCCGCGCTCCTTGAGCCGCTCGCGAACCTTTTGGACCTCCAATTCGATGACATTCTTCAGATCGTTCTCCGTCAGGTGACGGAAGACGATGATGTCGTCGATACGGTTGAGGAACTCTGGCCGGAAGACCTTTTCGATCTGCTCCTGCACGCGGTTCTTCATGCTGTCGTACGTGGCGTCGTCGTCCGGCTTCTGGAAACCGAAGGCCGATTCATTCTTGATCGCGTCGGCACCGGCGTTGGTGGTCATGATGACGATCGTGTTGCGGAAGTCAACATTGCGGCCGAAGCTATCCGTTAAACGGCCCTCTTCCATGACCTGCAGCAATGTGTTGAAGACGTCCGGGTGTGCCTTCTCGATTTCGTCGAGCAGCACCACGGCGTAGGGCCGGCGACGGATCTTCTCGGTCAACTGGCCGCCTTCCTCGAAGCCGACGTAGCCCGGCGGGGCACCGATCAAGCGGCTGACGTTGTGCTTCTCCATGTACTCGCTCATGTCGATCTGGATCAGTGCGTCTTCGTCGCCGAACATGAATTCGGCCAGGGCCTTGGCCAAGAGGGTCTTACCCACGCCGGTGGGGCCGGCGAAGATGAAGCAGCCGGTGGGCCGTTTGGGATCTTTCAGCCCGCTGCGGCTGCGACGGACGGCTTTGGAGATCGATTTGATTGCCTCGTCTTGGCTGACGACCCGCTTGTGCAGATCGCCTTCCATCCGCATGAGTCGCATCGAGTCCTCGGTCGACATCCGAACCAGCGGAATGCCGGTGATCTTCGACACGACTTCGGCAATCACGTCCTCGTCGACCACGCCGTCGGTGGCGCGGGACTTTTCCCGCCACTCATGCGTGATCAACTGCTTCTTCTTTTTGAGTTTGTCGGCCTGATCGCGCAGCGCGGCGGCCTTCTCGAAATCCTGGTTGGCGACCGCTTCTTCTTTTTCACGATTGAGGTTCTCGACCTCTTCGTCGATCTCCTTGAGATTGGGTGGACGCGTCATCGACTTGAGGTGAACCCGCGCGCCCGCCTCGTCGATCACGTCGATCGCTTTATCCGGTAGGCAGCGGCCGGTGATGTAACGGCTCGACAACTCGACGGCGGCCTCGACGGCGTCGTCGGTAATCTGCACATGGTGGTGCGTCTCGTAGCGATCGCGGAGACCCTTGAGGATCTCGATCGTTTCCGGCTTGGTCGAAGGTTCGACCATCACCACTTGGAAGCGGCGGTCCAATGCGCTGTCCTTCTCGATATACTTGCGATACTCGTCGAGCGTCGTGGCGCCAATGCACTGGATTTCGCCGCGGGAAAGGGCCGGCTTGAGTACGTTCGAGGCGTCGATCGCGCCCTCGGCACCGCCTGCTCCCACGAGGGTATGCAGCTCGTCGATGAACAAAATCGTGTTCTTTGCGCGGCGGACTTCATTCATCACCGCCTTGATGCGCTCTTCAAATTGGCCGCGATACTTCGTACCGGCAACCATCATTGCCAGGTCGAGCACCACAATGCGCCGGTCGGCAAGCAATTCCGGCACGTCGCCGTTGACCACGCGCTGGGCGAAACCTTCCACGATGGCCGTCTTGCCTACCCCGGCCTCACCCAGCAACACCGGGTTGTTCTTGGTGCGGCGGCCGAGGACCTGCATCGTCCGCTCGATTTCTTTCTCACGGCCGATGACCGGATCGAGCTTGCCTTGCCGGGCCAGTTCGGTCAGGTCGCGGCCGAAGCTGTCCAGGGCAGGGGTCTTCGACTTGCCGGACCGCGGCGACTCGCCGCTTTGGCTCTGCTGCTCGCGTCCGCCACCACCGCCGCCGCCACTCAGGCTGCCGGCCCGCTCGGAGCCTTCGGACCCTTCCATGCCATGCCCCAACAGGCTCAGCACTTCCTCGCGGACTTCTTCCAACTTCAAACCGAGGTTCATCAGGACCTGGGCGGCCACGCCTTCCTGCTCGCGCAACAGGCCGAGCAGGATGTGCTCGGTACCGACGTAGTTGTGGCCCAGGTTGCGGGCCTCTTCCATCGAATACTCGATCACTTTCTTAGCGCGGGGCGTCTGCGGCAGCTTGCCCATGGTCACCATGTCGGGACCGCTTTGCACAAGCTTTTCGACCTCGAGGCGGATCTTGCGGAGATCGACCTCGAGATTCTTCAGCACATTGGCGGCCACGCCGCTTCCTTCTTTGATCAGGCCGAGCAGGATGTGCTCGGTGCCGATATATTCGTGATTGAACCGCTGGGCCTCCTGGTTTGCCAGTTGCATCACCTTGCGGGCGCGGTCAGTGAATCGTTCGTACATTCAATTGTCTCCCTTGCTCTCATGCTCCGAATTCACGGAGGTAACGGTATGTTTGCGGGCCTCGGTGAGCAACTCTCCCTCACGGTGGATCTCCAGGGCCCAGCGATGGGCACCGTCAAGCCGTACGAGATGATTGAGTTGATGAGTCGCGTCGTCGAACCGCTTGGTGTGTCGCAAGAGCGTGGCCATCAGGAGCCTCGCTTCCAGGTCGTGCTCGTCGCGACGCAACAGGACGTTCAATTTTCGTTCGGCTTCAAACCAGTTCCCTTTTAAGTAATCTTCCAAGGCTTCTTCAAAAATCTTTCCGCCGGTTTTCTCGGAGGCCGTCGCTTGTCGCCGGTCGGCCCATGCCCAGTAACCTGCGGAAATGCTCCAGGCCACTCCAAGGAAGACCCAACTAATTATACGCAACTCGCGCGCAAGTAAGTCGGTCCAAAACCAAGTTCCCAGGAGAACCGCATTCAACATGGCCGCTGCCGTGACGGCAAAGGCCAGGGCGGCCCAATTCCCATCACGAACCAACTGCGGTAATCCCGGCCACAAGTAGACCGGCCACGGTGTCCTGCGCATCGGCTTTCACATCCCTGACCAGAGCCCTTGCTCGCCCTTCGTAGAACGGAATTTATTCCGTTGCTTTGTTTTTCAGGCAAACGGAATGAATTTCGTTCTACATATATCTAGTGGCAATGACATCCACCACTAGACGTATAGTGGCTCGCCGAAACCTCCCTGAACAACGGTTCCGCGCAATCTACGAGCCGATAACCACCGAATTGTAGCTTTGAAAAGGATTGGAATCAAGGTAACTAATGGAAAGAAGGGCTCATCGACGGGTTTGCGGACAATTGTGGTGCGGGCGTCCCGCCTGCCCAAGATGTTTGGGTGAACGGGGCAGGCGAGACGCCCGCACCACAAACTTGGCGGAGAATGGAAAGAAGGAATGGCTGCCCGGATTGCATCGGCGAAAGCGATTTGAGAGACTAAAGGGTATGAATTCCCAGTATATTTCCAACCCGATCGCCCTACTCAGAATCCTCGATGCGGCCGCCAATCGCGCTCGGGAAGGACTTCGGGTGATCGAAGATTGGGCTCGCTTTGCCTTGGATGACGCCCATTTGACGGAGTGCCTCAAGCAAATTCGTCACGATCTGGCCGCCGCCTTGGCTTGTATTCCGTGGGAGCAACGACTTGCCGCCCGAGAAACCCAGGCCGATGTCGGAACCGGAATTACCACTCCTTCGGAGCATAGCCGAGAGAAACTTTCGGACGTTTTGATGGCTAACTTTCTCCGGCTTCAAGAGAGTCTCCGGAGTCTCGAAGAATTTGGAAAAATAATTAACCCCACGATTGGGTGTGCTGTTGAGCAGATTCGGTATCGGACTTACACCGTCCAGCGGGCGATTGATTCCACGCGTATCGGATTGGACCGATTGGCGACGGCACGACTTTACGTATTGCTGGATGGGCAAGCGACGGTCGAGCAGTTTGAGCGAATGGCCCAGCGACTGATTGAGGCCGGGGTGGATCTCCTACAGTTGCGCGACAAGCGGTTGGCCGACCGGGAGCTGATCGACCGTGCCCGACGTTTGCGGCGACTGACACGGGATACCCAAACGCTCTTGGTGATCAATGATCGGCCCGATCTGGCTGCCTTGACGCTGGCCGACGGTGTCCATGTGGGCCAGGAGGAGCTTTCTGTAAAGGATGCGCGATCGATTGTCGGTCCGGATGCGTTGATCGGCGTATCGACGCATTCGATTGAGCAGGCTCGGCAGGCGGTACTCGATGGGGCGAATTACATCGGCGTCGGGCCGACGTTTCCTTCCGGCACGAAGCAGTTCGATCATTTTCCTGGGGTGGAGTTGTTGCGAGCGGTCGCCGCCGAGATTCGGTTGCCGGCCTTTGCCATCGGCGGCATCACGCGGGAGAATATGGGGCAAGTAAAGGCAGCAGGGTTCGTGCGAGTAGCCGTCCGTGGGGCGATCACCGGGGCGGAATCTCCGGTTCAGGCTGTGAGAGAAATCCGAGAATTTATGATGACAGAAAAATGATTGACAGAAATATAGCGAGTTCGCCGAACCAGCGTTTACGCTATATTTCTGTCAATAATATTTCTGTCACTACCTTCCATTTAGGGACGCATCCAATGCCTGTTCATGTGAAGCACGAGGTTCGGCGGTTAACGCAGCATGAATTTTCGGTTGTCGCCTATCAAGTGATGGGAACATTGTTTGAAATCCACGAAGACTTGGGGCGGCTGTTCGATGAGGGGATATATCAGCGGGAACTCCATCAGCACTTGCCGGAATTACACAGCGAAGTTCCGATCGAGGTTACATTTGATGCGTTCAGCAAGACCTACTATCTTGACGTACTATTTCACGGAGCGATCTTTGAGCTAAAAGCGGTGGAGATGCTTGCCCCACGGCACCGCTCGCAGTTGCTCAATTATTTGTTACTAACGGATGCGGAACATGGAAAGCTTGTGAACATGCGACCGCAAAGAATTCAGCATGAATTCGTCAATACTGGCTTGGTTCGAACGGACCGGACTGCGTTCGATGTGCATGATCATAATTGGAGCGATTGCGGCGCGATAAATCTGAAAGTCTGGTTAATCGAGCTTCTTCGCAATCTAGGCGTTGGACTGGATTTGAAGTTCTACCAAGAGGCTGCGCTACACTATTGTGGCCCAGCGGCTGGTGTGATCAAGGTGGAGATTTGTGGGGCTGGCGGCAGTATCCTTGGCCACCAGGAGCAGCCTCTGCTGAGTCCAGAGGTGGCTCTTCGTATCAGTGCAATTGATCCCGACCGTTGTGTTGATTTCGAGCACCAGCTCCGTTGTTTTCTCCGCCACACGTCCTTGAAAGCTCTACAGTGGATCAACCTCACGCGACCGCTTGTCACATTCAAGACTCTTTCCTGACTTCATTTTTCTGTCCCCTTCATTTTTCTGTCGTAAATCCATGCTCTACGAAGTTGAACTCAAATTCCCCGTGCCCGATTTAGCGGCCTTTTCCAGGAAACTGATCGAGCTGGCTATTCCGATTTCTCCTGCCCAGGAGGAAATGGATGTTTATTTTGCCCATCCGTCACGGGATTTCGTGAAAACGGATGAGGCCCTTCGGCTGCGCCGCAGAGGCGATGCGAACTACATCACCTACAAAGGACCGAAGATCGACGTCACGACCAAAACCCGTCGCGAGATCGAAATGCCGCTAGGCCCAGGGCCGGAATCGTTGGCCTCCTGGACGGCATTGCTGGAAGCGGTCGGGTTCCGGCCGGCCGGCGAAGTCCGTAAATCTCGCCGCAAGGCAGATATCCCTTGGCAAGGCTGCGAGGTGGAAGCCTCCCTGGACGAAGTCGATGGGGTCGGCACGTTTGTCGAGTTCGAGTTGGTGGTCGAGGAAAGCGGGGTAGAAGCGGCCAAAGCCTGCATCCAATCCCTGGCCCAATCGTTTGGCCTGACCCAAGGCGAACGGAGAAGCTATCTTGAGCTGCTACTGAAGGTATGTTTATAGCCCCAGCACGTCTTCCATTCCATACAGCCTGCCCACGGAGGCTGAATGGGAGTATGCCGCACGGGCAGGTGCGAGCACGGGCGGCCTTGGCGAGGTAGAATCGAACAGCGACCTGAACGACGCTGCATGGTACGCAGCGAACTCCCGTGGTTGTGGTCCACGCTCCGTCGGAAAGAAAGCACTCAATGCTTGGGGGCTGTGCGACATGTATGGTAACGTGGCCGAATGGTGCGCCGATGGCTATGCAGCCGACTATTATGCCAAATCGCCTACCGACGACCCAGCCGGTCCGACTGCGGCCGCTGTGCGTGTGGTTCGTGGCGGATCGTGGAATCATCCCGCCTCGGCCTGTAGGTCGGCAGCCCGCTTTTCGGCAAAGCCGGACGAGCGAAGGTCGAATGTCGGATTTCGAGTCGTGTTGGAGACGAAACCGTGACCAGACGGCTTGCATTGGTGCTTTACATTGACCGCCGACTGGACCGCCGACTGGACAGAGCGACGGCAGAGGACTAGAATCCAAAATATGGAATACAGCCACATCATTACCATTGAACCAGACAAGCGAAGTGGTCAGCCTTGCATTCGGGGTTTGCGGATGACCGTGCAAGATGTACTAGAGTATCTCGCATCGGGCATGTCGCATGCAGAGATTTTGCGTGATTTCCCCGATTTGACCGAACAAGATATCCGCGCTTGCCTCAGTTACGCCGCTGACCGAGAAAATCGCCTGTGGGTGGTGCCTGCAACATGAGGTTGCTCTTCGATCAGAACCTTTCGCATCTTCTGGTCAAGCTGCTCCTGGAAGAGTTTCCCGGGTCGGTTCATGTTCGAGATCTGGGGCTGGCTGCGGCAGCCGACACGGTTGTTTGGCAATATGCAATGGAGAATGGATTTATAAATCAGCGCACTCCAAATTTACGCCAGCAACGCGCGGAGTTTCTCTGGTATATGGAGACAGTCAGGCTCGGATTCCAGCGGGTCGCCGGTCACTCCGTAGGCCCGCGAACGGCTGCCGCCGCAGATCGTGTTGTATTCGCAGACACCGCACTTCCCCTTGAAACCGCTCGGCGTGCGAAGGCTGAGAAAGACGACTGAGCCGTCAAGCATGACGAGTGGTTGCCGACAGAGTATCGCCAGGAAGCGTACCAAAGACCTCAGCAAGCACTGGAGCTTGACCAAGATACAGTCAAACTACCTGACACTATCGGATTCTATGTGTTGGTCTGTTATTACGAGGTTTCTTGGCTAGACTGAAGTTCCCCCCAGAGAAATGCAAGAATCCCCTGTAATTCCGGGCGTTTAAGCTCGGATTGGGTGTGGTGGCTCTGCCTACGGGCTGATGGACTGAAGCAGGTTGAGGGCTCTTTGTTGTTGGATGTTGGGCATGGTGGTCTTTGTGAATGTGGGGGCCTCGGCTCCGAGGCCGGGACAGCGACAAATGTTGCTGACGATGCGAGCGAGGTCGTCCAGCAGGGTGCGGAAAGAATGAACGATGGAATCGTCATCGAGTTGCTTGGTCCGCACCTTCTTTAGGGCCGCCGCCGAACGCTTTGCGGGTGCCACGGGGTCGCGTGAGAGCTTGCTGTCCTGGTTTTCGTCGGCGAAGAGCAGCGGACGCCACGCTTCGATCATGTGCCACTGGACGTAGTAGGCGAGCATGCACAGAAAAATGTGCGCTCTCACCCGGTTCTCGAGACGATGGCGGATGGGTCGAACCATCAAGT